>NZ_QSUR01000012.1:0-64902 GCF_003439055.1 Bacteroides sp. OM05-10AA | reverse complement strand
AATGCGAATGATCCCACCTCTGACATCCGTCTGACTTTGGGCAGCATACGTACTATCCAGATCAATGTAATGGGTGAGGTTGTCCAACCGGGCACTTACTCCCTCTCTTCTTTTGCCACAGTCTTTCATGCACTTTACCGTGCGGGTGGAGTCAGTGACATAGGAAGCCTTCGCAATGTCCAACTGGTACGTAACGGCAAAAATATCGCCACGATCGACGTCTACCAATTTATCATGAAAGGAAACATTCAGGATGACATCCGTCTTCAGGAAGGCGATGTAGTGATTGTCCCCGCTTATGATGTATTGGTTAAGATCGACGGAAAAGTGAAACGCCCAATGCGTTTCGAAATGAAAAAGGATGAGAGTCTATCCACTCTTATCGGCTATGCCGGTGGCTTTGAAGCCGACGCCTACACCCGTTCCTTGCGTGTCGTACGTCAGAACGGACAGGAATATGAAGTAAATACAGTCAAAGACCTTGACTATAGTGTCTATAAAATGCGAAACGGTGATGTTGTGACCGCTGAAGCCATCCTTAACCGCTTCATCAACAAGCTTGAAATCCGTGGAGCCGTTTATCGTCCCGGCATCTACCAGTTGAATGGAAAACTGAATACAGTCCGTGAACTGGTAAACGAAGCCCAAGGGCTGACCGGTGATGCTTTCTTGAACCGTGCCGTTCTCTACCGCCAACGTGAAGACCTGACTAGTGAAGTTGTCCCAGTTGACATCAAAGCCATCATGGATGGTACTTCTCAAAATATCATTCTGATGAAAAATGACATCCTTTATATTCCTAGTATTCATGATTTGGAAGACAAAGGTGATGTTGTAATCCATGGTGAAGTAGCCCAACCGGATTCCTATCCTTATGCGGATAATATGACTCTTGAAGACTTGATCATTCAGGCGGGTGGATTGCGTGAAGCCGCTTCTGTAGTTCGTGTAGATGTATCCCGTAGAATTAAGAATCCTCGTAGTACAGTAGATAACGATACTATCGGCCAGATATATACATTCTCCTTGAAAGAAGGTTTTATTGTGGATGGAACTCCCGGCTTTGTACTTCAACCTTATGATGAAGTTTATGTACGTCGCAGTCCGGGTTATCAAGCTCAACAGAATGTAGTTGTTGAAGGTGAAATTCTGTTCGGAGGCTCTTATGCTATGACCAGTCGTGAAGAACGCCTTTCGGACTTAATCAATAAAGCGGGAGGTGCAACGAATTATGCCTACTTACGTGGTGCAAAATTGACTCGTGTGGCTAATGCAAGTGAAAAGAAACGCATGGGTGATGTGATCCGCTTGATGAGTCGACAGTTGGGTGAAGCTATGATGGACTCTTTGGGTGTTCGCGTAGAGGACCATTTTACAGTCGGTATTGACTTGGAAAAAGCATTGGCTGATCCTGGTAGTACAGCAGATATTGTCTTGCGTGAGGGTGATGTGATTTCTATTCCGAAAAACAATAATACGGTTACGATTAATGGTGCTGTGATGGTTCCAAATACAGTCTCTTATATAAAAGGTGAAGATATAGATTATTATCTGGATCAAGCTGGTGGTTATTCTGAAAATGCGAAGAAGGGTAAGAAATTTATCGTATACATGAATGGTCAGGTAACTAAAGTAAAAGGTAGTGGTAAGAAACAGATTGAACCGGGATGTGAGATAATTGTGCCTAGTAAAGTTAAGAAGAAAACTAATATGGGTAATATTCTAGGTTACGCTACTACATTCAGTACACTGGGAATGATGGTTGCCTCTATTGCTAACTTAATAAAGAAATAACGAATACCTCTTATGACTACTTTGATAGAACAAGAATCAGAAAAAGAGATAAAACAAAAACGGAATAATCATCCGGATGACGAGATTGAAATTGATCTGATGGATATCCTTCGTAAGATTATAGGTATTCGTAAAGCAATCTATAAAGCTGCTGGCATTGGTTTGATAATCGGTATTATTATAGCAATAAGTATCCCTAAGCAGTACACAGTTGAGGTCACTCTTTCTCCGGAAATGGGTACTTCTAAAGAAGGTGGGTTATCTGGTTTGGCAGCTTCTTTCTTAGGAAGCGGAGTTGCTATGGGTGATGGCACTGATGCTTTGAATGCTTTTTTATCTGCGGATATTGTTTCTTCCACTCCTTTTTTATTGGAACTTTCTACGATAAATGTACCTGTATCGAGAGATGAAAATATGACTTTGAACACTTATTTGGATGAGGAATCCTCTCCTTGGTGGAGCTATGTAATCGGACTTCCAAGTATGGCAATTGGTGGAGTGAAGTTGTTATTTCTTAACGAAGAGGGTGAATCCATGTCTTCCGATAAAGCAAGTCAGGGTACAATCGAATTATCTAAGAAAGAGTCTGCGAAGATTGAAACTCTAAAAAGGATGATTGCTGCCTCTGTAGATAAGAAAACGTCTATGACTTTCGTTACTGTGACCTTTCAAAATCCCAGAGTAGCTGCAGTGGTTGCCGATTCCGTTGTAAAGAAGTTGCAGGAATATATTACAGACTATCGTACTTTCAAAGCAAAAGAGGATTGTGTTTATTTAGAGAAACTCTTCAAGGAACGTCAGCAGGAGTACTATGCCGCCCAGAAAAAATATGCCGATTATATGGACTCTCATGATAATATCATCTTGCAAAGTGTTCGTACTGAACAGGAACGTTTACAGAATGATATGAGTCTAGCTTATCAGGTATATAGTCAGGTGGCAAGCCAGCTTCAGGTTGCCAGAGCCAAAGTTCAGGAAGAGAAACCTGTATTTGCAGTAGTAGAACCTGCTGTGGTGCCGCTGACTCCTTCAGGAATCAGTAAAAAAACATATGTTTTAGCATTTATTTTCCTATCAGTTTGTATTGTCATATTTTTGAAGTTATTCGGGAAAGATGTTCTGAATAAGTTTAAAGAAATACAGGCCTAAGATCAATAGATAACGTGATAATGGCATCAACTAACCAGATAAATAAAGTAGTAGAGCTTATTGCAGTTTTGGGAGATTTGGTCATTTTGAATTTCTGTTTGTTTTTGTTCCTTTTCTTTTGGGAAAAAGCATTCATGTATCCATATCCTCCTTTTTCTTGTACTGCTTCTTTGATGATGACTTCTCTAAGTCTCTGTTATCTGGCATGTTCAGTGTCTCGCGGGAAAGCTTGGAGCAGTAGAGAAATCCGTGCGGATCAACTTGTGTTGCGTGTATTGAAAAACATAATCATATTTTCCATCTTTTGGGCATGCATCATGACGTTCAGTGGAATTTCTATTCTTTCTCCTCTTTTTTTTGTTATCTATTTTTTTATACTCTTTGTTGTTTTAAGTATTTATCGCGTCATCATTCGTCATTCGCTGATTGGTTATTGTGCTAAGGGTAAACACAAACGTTATGCTGTTTTTATAGGTGGCGGCAATAATATGCAGATGTTATATGAGGAGATGGAGAGTTCTTTAGCATCTATTTATGAAGTAGTTGGTTATTTCGATAGTAAACCTAGTGATGCCCTTTCATCTCAATGTCCTTATCTGGGTAGTCCTGACGATTTTGTGGATTTTATGTCTGGAAAAACATCTATAAAGCATGTCTTTTGTTCCTTGTCAATGGAGGAGGGCCGCTATAATTTCTCTATTATGAATTATTGTGAGAATCATCTGTTTTATTTTCATGGTGTTCCTAATGTTTGTAAAGGTTTTCCTCGACGTATCTGGCATAGTATGGTAGGCAATATGCCGATTTTAAATTTACGATATGAGCCGCTAAGTAAAATGGAGAATCGTGTGTTGAAAAGAGTCTTTGATATTATGCTATCTGGAATTTTTTTGATTACTATTTTTCCACTTGTTTATCTTATTGTGGGAAGTATCATTAAATTAACTTCTCCAGGTCCTATATTCTTTAAACAAATGAGGACAGGTTTGAATGGTAAAGAATTCAAATGCTATAAGTTTCGCTCTATGAGAGTGAATGAAGAGGCTGATAGTAAACAGGCTACAGCTGATGATCCCCGGAAAACCCGGTTTGGTGACTTTCTCCGTCGGTCTAATATTGATGAACTTCCACAACTTGTTAATGTATTTAAGGGTGATATGTCAATAGTGGGTCCTCGTCCTCATATGTTGTCTCATACAGAGATTTACGCACGGCTAATTGATAAATATATGGTGAGGCATTTTATTAAACCGGGAGTAACAGGTTGGGCACAAACTCACGGCTTCCGTGGTGAAACCAAAGAGTTGTCACAGATGGAAGGACGTGTTAAGGCTGATATCTGGTATATGGAACATTGGACAATATTACTTGACTTATATATTATTTATAAGACTATAGCAAATGCAATCGTTGGTGAAAAGAACGCATACTAGAAAAATCTGCTAATGGATATTATAAGCAACTTAATCATTAATTAAAAAATAACTCAATGTGGACTATAATACCGCTAAAGAGATTATAACCGTAGAGTGAGTGTTTAACTAATATGAAATGTATAGTTATAGGCGGAGGAATTTCCGGCCTTGCTGCAGCAAACATGTTGCAGGATAAGGGGTATGATGTGACGCTATTTGAGAAAGAAAGTCGCCCTGGGGGTATGATAAAGTGTGATCTTATTGATGGATGTCTATTTCATCGGACTGGTGGACATGTTTTTAACACTAAACGTCGGGATGTGATGAATTGGTTTTGGCAACATTTCGACTGTGAGACAGAGTTTATCAAGACATTACGTAATTCATCTGTCGTGATACCTGGCATGGATAATGTGCCATATCCTATAGAGAATTATATGTATTGTTTTGATGATAATATACAAAGGTCATTTATAGCAGATCTACTGACACTTGTAAAGCGTCAGGATGAACAATCGAAAAATTTTGAGGAGTTTCTGCGTAACCGTTTTGGAGAGACATTGTATCATCTTTATTTCCAACCATACAATTACAAAATATGGCGTCGTGATCTCGCGCAGGTTCCATTGTCTTGGTTGGTGGGCAAGTTACCTATGCCTACAGTGGAGGAGATGATATACAACAATATGAACCATATGGAGGAGCATCAATTTGTACACAGTTCATTCTATTATCCTAAAAGGGGAGGCTCACAGTTTTTGGCTGATCGTCTGTCTCAAAATCTTGATATTGTGTATAATATGGACATCACATCAATAACCAGACATGGCAAAAAATGGAAAGTTAATGGAGTCGAAGCAGATTGTGTAATTTTCTGTGGAAATATTAAGCAGTTGCCATTATTGCTTAATAATGCTGTGGATATATTATCCTATGATGCTGATATTGAAGCTTTGGAAAGTCATGGGACTACATCTGTATTTTGTGAAATAGACAAGAATCCATATAGTTGGATGTACATGCCAAGTGATAAATATGAATCTCACCGTATTATTTGCACAGGAAATTTCTCTCCCACCAATAATGCGCCCGACAGGATGACTGGTACTGTCGAATTTACCGATTATATAAGTAAAGAAGATATTCTCGATAACCTTAGTCGCATACCATATCACCCACGGTATCTAACTCATCATTATGAGCAAACTACTTATCCTATTCAAAAGGATAATACTCGTGAGATGATACACTCGTTAAAAAATACGCTTGCTCCACAAGGTCTATATCTTCTTGGGCGTTTTTCTGAATGGGAATACTACAATATGGATGTAGCTATAGGCGCAGCAATTGATTTAATAATAAAAATTTGATTCCAATGAGACAAGTAGTTAGTATGTTTGCAGGATTAGCAAATCGGATGTTCCATTATAGCTATTATCTGTATTTGAGAAAGAACGGAGTAGATTGTTATGTCGATAATCGATATAAAGCTACAACTTGGAAAATGGAAGATGTGGAATGGAACCGGATCTTTCCAAATGCAATTATCCGCCAGGCTCCAAAGAGCTTACTGTTTAAGCTTGGTGGAGGTTATGGCTATGAGAGGGTAAGTAAATATAGGAGAAAATTAAATTTGTTTACCTCTATCTGCAATATTGAAAGTACTCCCTTTGATTTTTTAGAACCAGAAAAATTGAAAAAAGAGCAGTATATTACAGGATATTATGAAAATGTTAATATGGTTGAAAGTATAAAAGAGGAAATTTTTGAGGTCTTTGAATTTTCAACATTTGACAATGATAAAAATGCCGAGATGGCAAAAAATATTTCTACTGAACAGAATGCCGTAGCAGTTCATTTTAGAAAGGGTAAGGATTATCTACAAATGGATGCATATCATAATACCTGCACTATGGACTATTATAAGCAAGCTATAGCCTATATGAAAGCTAAACTGGATAATCCTCGTTTTTTTGTTTTTACAGATAATATCGATTGGGTTAAGGAAAACCTTACAGATTTCGATTATACCCTAGTTGATATTAATTCTCCAGTTGGTTGGGGAAATCATTTTGATATGCAACTAATGTCACTTTGCAAGCACAATATAACAGCAAATAGTACCTATAGTTTTTGGGCTGCTTTTTTGAATAGAAATAAAGATAAGATAGTAATTTCACCGCTAGATTACTTCAATCAAAAAATAGAAAAATATAGTGGTAAGCACAATCTTATGGTTTGTAAGGATTGGATTCAAATGTGAGTTGTCTTATTTATAATGTTTGGAAAATAGTGAACCTTTCATGACAGAAATTTCAATAGATAACAAGCGAATAGCAAAGAACACGGTTTTTCTCTATATTCGTCAGATTGTATCATTGCTGATTGGTCTTTATGCTAGTAGGGTAACACTCCAAGTTTTGGGTGTTACAGACTATGGAGTATATAATGTGATAGCGGGTTTTGTAACTATGCTTATCATGTTCTCTAACTTTTTCACAAGTTCTACAACGCGTTTCATCACTTATGCGCTAGCACTTAATGACAAAAAAATGCTCTGTGATACCTTTTCCACTATTGTAAATATCATTACGGTAGGTGCTCTTTTCGTGTTAATTGTAGGGGGGCTCTTATCAAACTACTTTTTGTATGAAGTCTTAGTAATCCCTTCCGATAGACTGGATGCAGCCTATTGGGTTTTGATTTGTTCGATATTAGTTTTTGTTCTTAGAATGATTATCATTCCTTATGAAGCATTGGTTATTTCTCATGAGCGGATGGATTTCTTTGCTATTGTTAATACAGGCGAATCCGTTTTAAAGTTGGGTGTGGTTGTATTGTTGCAATTTATAGGAGGAGACCATCTTGTATTATATGCTGTATTGCTGACTGTTGTTGTTCTTATTGTCAGGGTTGTATATGGTATATATTGTCGCATAGAATTTGAAGAATCAAAGTATCGTATTATTATTGATAAAAAAATATCTAAAGAAATGTTGCCATTCTCTTTCTTTGCTGGGCTGTCTTCATTTACTGGGATTATCCGAGATCAGAGTGGAAATATTATATTGAATATATTTTATGGTGTATTATTAAATGCAGCAAGAGGCATAGGGCAACAGTTACAAGGAGTAGTTGGAAGCTTTGCAAATAATTTGGGACAGGCTGTTAATCCGCAAATAATAAAATCCTATGCTAATGGCGATCATAAGAGAGCAGTATCCTTGACTTTATTCTCTGTAAAAGTGCAAGGATATTTGATGTTTTTTCTAATGTTACCATTAATGATAGAAACTAAATATTTGCTGGAGCTGTGGCTAGGTGAAGCACCTGACTATTCTATCCAATTTTCTCAGTTATCATTGCTATTGGGCTTCTCTCATATCATGTCCAATTCATGTGGCATTTTGTTTATAGCCATTGGTCATATGAAAAAGTTTTCTATTGTTTCTTCATTGATATTCGCATGCTACTTACCCTTGTGTTATTTTTGCTATTACTTAGGGACTCCGCCGTCTACAATGTTTTATGTTGGCATATTAAATGAGATTGTAGCATTCATTGTGGCTTTTTATATGATTACATTTTTAATAGAATTTCCTATTAGGAAATTCTATATAGATATCATATTCAAGATGATTTTAATTTTCGTTTTGTCCTTATTGCCGTCTTTGTTGATTAATAAGATAATGGGAGATGCTAATTTTTTTCGTTTGGTTGTCAATATATTATGTTCATGGAGCGTATTGCTAGGTTTGATGTATATCTTCAGTTTAGAGTATAAAGAAAAAAAAATTATTTATGACCTTATATGTAGATCTTTTAAGCGTAACTAATTTAACTAAAGAGGTCTTCTTTTAGGCATATTATGAATGTCTCACATAACTACTAAAAAAATAGATCTGCTTATGAATAAAAAAGAAACTCTGAAGCAACAAATCCTTCTGTTATCTCGTGAATATTATAATGAAGTTCATCGGAACTCAAAAGTCTTTGAACCAGGGATGAGTTTTGTAAATTATGGTGGCCGCTTTTTTGATGCTGAAGAACTCGTTAATTTGATTGATTCATCTTTGGACTTTTGGTTAACAGCAGGACCTTGGGCTCATAAATTCGAGAAACGTTTTGCAGACTGGCTGGGAGTTAAATATTGCTCCCTGACAAATTCTGGGTCTTCTGCAAATTTATTAGCTTTTATGACATTGACTTCTCCACTATTGGGAGAACGTCGTATAAAAAAGGGAGATGAGGTTATAACAGTGGCTTGTGGATTTCCCACTACAGTAACACCTATCATTCAGTATGGTGCAATTCCGGTGTTTGTAGATGTAACGATCCCGGAGTATAATATAGATATAACTCAATTGGAAGCTGCTTATTCTGATAAAACCAAAGCTGTCATGATTGCCCATTCATTGGGGAATCCTTTCGACTTACAGTCTGTGAAAGATTTTTGTGATTGTCATCATCTTTGGTTGGTTGAAGATAACTGTGATGCATTGGGTTCAGAATATACCATCAATGGTGAAACGAGAAAAACAGGAACTATCGGACATCTTGGTACTAGCAGTTTTTATCCTCCTCATCACATGACAATGGGTGAGGGTGGTGCTGTGTATACAAATGATTCATTGCTCAATAAGATAACTAATTCTTTCCGTGATTGGGGACGTGACTGCTGGTGTGTAGGTGGTGTTGATAATACCTGCAAATATCGTTTCAGTAAACAATTTGGTGAGTTACCTGTAGGTTATGATCATAAATATGTTTATTCTCATTTTGGTTATAATTTGAAGTTAACCGATATGCAAGCAGCTATTGGTTGTGCCCAATTAGATAAGTTGGACAGTATAGTATTGGCTCGGAGAAAGAATTTTCAGACTTTACTTGATGGTTTGAAGGGTGTAGAAGGACTAATACTTCCTGAACCTCAAAAGAACTCTAATCCCAGTTGGTTTGGTTTTCTTATTTCAGTGAAAGAAGACGCCAACTTCACTCGTAATGAATTATCTGAATATTTGGAAAGTAAGAAAATACAAACCCGTAATCTTTTTGCGGGAAACCTGTTGAAACATCCGGCTTTTAACGAAATGCGGCAAACTGGTGAAGGTTATCGTGTTGTCGGTGACTTGAAAGGTACAGATTTTATATTGAATAATACTTTTTGGATTGGAGTTTACCCGGGTATGACTGAAGAAATACTCCAATATATGATTTCCACAATCAAGGAATTTGTTACATCCCGTAAAGCGTAGAGGATAATGAAAGCAGTCATTTTTGCAGGAGGCTTTGGAACCCGTTTGAGTGAGGCTACCAATCTTATTCCCAAACCGATGGTTGAAATAGGTGGAAAGCCTATTCTTTGGCATATTATGAAAACTTATAGTCATTATGGAATTAATGAATTTATAATCTGTTGCGGTTATAAGCAATATGTTATAAAAGAATATTTCGCCAATTATTTTCGTCATAATAGTGACCTGACAGTCGATCTATCTAATAATAGTGTTGAAATACTCGATAATCACTCTGAAAATTGGAAAGTGACAATGGTTGATACAGGGTTGAATACCCAAACGGGAGGGCGCTTGAAACGAGTACAGAAATATATTGGTGATGAACGCTTCCTTCTTACTTATGGAGATGGAGTGGCAGATATAAATATAGCAGAGAGCATTAAGGAACATGAATTATCAGGTTGTGACATTTCATTAACGGCTTACAGGCCCGGAGGCAAATTCGGAGCTTTACAAATAGATTTGGATAACAACAAGGTACTTTCTTTTCAAGAAAAGCCCGATGGTGATCGTAATTGGGTGAATGCAGGCTATTTTGTTTGCGAACCTAAGGTCTTTGAATATATTCCTGTGTGTGATGATACTATTGTTTTTGAGCGTAAGCCTCTTGAAGGTCTGGCAAAAGATGGTAAAATGCATGCTTATCGTCATATAGGTTTTTGGAAGCCGATGGATACACTGCGCGATAATGTGGAACTCAATGAAATGTGGGATAAAGGGATAGCTCCCTGGAAAGTGTGGTAAATGATGAATATAGATATATTTAATAATTTCTATAGAGGAAAGCGTGTTCTTGTAACTGGACACACAGGCTTTAAAGGCAGTTGGCTTTCTATCTGGCTCCATGAACTTGGAGCAGAAGTAGTTGGAGTAGCCAAAGATCCGGCTACAGATAAAGATAATTATGTTTTGTCTGGAATAGGAGAAAGAATAAAAGCTGACCTGCGTGCTGATATTCGTGATGGTCAGCGAATGAAAGAAATCTTTCAGATATATCAACCTGAAATAGTATTTCACTTGGCTGCTCAACCTCTAGTGCGTTTAAGTTATGAAGTTCCTGTTGAAACATACGAAACGAATGTAATGGGAACGATTAACATATTGGAAGCTATACGGGTAACAGATTGCGTAAAGGTGGGTATCATGATAACCACTGACAAATGCTACGAGAACAAGGAACAATTTAGTGGCTATAAAGAAGATGACCCATTTGGAGGATATGATCCCTACAGTTCATCAAAAGGAGCTTGTGAGATAGTAATTTCTTCATGGCGGAGAAGCTTCTTTAATCCGGCACAGTATGATAAACATGGAAAATCAATAGCTAGTGTTCGTGCTGGTAATGTAATTGGAGGTGGTGATTGGGCTCTTGATCGAATAATTCCTGACTGCATCAAGGCGCTTGAAGCAGGAACTCCAATTGATATTCGCTCTCCTAAAGCTGTGCGTCCTTGGGAACACGTACTAGAACCGTTGAGCGGTTATATACTTCTTGCACAAAAAATGTGGAATGCACCTACGGAATACTGTGAAGGTTGGAATTTTGGACCGGAAACTGATTCTGTAGCTACTGTTTGGGAAGTAGCTACAGAGATTATCAAGAATTATGGGAGAGGGGAACTTCGTGATTCCTCTAATTTGGAGACTTTGCATGAGGCAAGTCTTCTGATGCTTGATATAAATAAGGCTAAGACTCGTCTAGGGTGGAGCCCCCGAATGGATATGAACCAATGTATAGAGCTTGTAGTCGATTGGTATAAGCATTATACACACGAAGATGTCTATGAACTATGTATTAAGGAAATTAATACGTTTTTGAAGTAATTATGAAAATAGCAATTATTGGTTCTAACGGTATGCTGTCTGTTGCTCTTACCAAATACTTTATGGATTTGAAGAATGAGGTTGATGTTTATGGATTGAGTAACCCCATAGGATATTCATGCACTACTTTTACACATGTTGATTTAGTGAAAGTTTCGTTAGATGTAATACCTTTGTTAGATTCTGATGTGATTATTTATGCAGCTGGTGCGGGTGTTCAAGCCGCACTTAATACAGATGCTGCGCTAATGTATCAACTAAATGTACAAGCGCCCATTGATATCACGCTTAATCTAAAAAAACAGAGTTATAATGGTGTTTATATATCTTTTGGTTCTTACATGGAGATAGGCGTGAATGATGAGGATGGAAAGGCTTTTACGGAAGAAGAGATTATTAGTAGCTTGTTGCCAGTAACCAATGATTATGCACTTTCTAAACGTTTGTATAGTCGTTATATGGCAAGTTTTTGGGGAGATTTTACTTATTGGCATTTCATCTTACCTAATATGTTTTCGTATGATGATTTTAAACCAGGTACTCGCTTAATTCCATACGTTTTACAATATTTACAGGCATATAAGCAGGGACTGAATCCGGAAAAACCACGTTTTAGTGCAGGAACCCAAACGAGAGAGTTTATCCTTATGGAAGATGTGTTCAACATCATTTCTAAATCCATAAATTCAGGTTTACCATCAGGGGTATATAATATGGGAGGAGGAAAGTTTCAGTCTATTCGTGAACTTATAGAAACATTGTTTGACTTTTTTAATGTTCCTTGCAAAGATTCTTATTTTGGACAAGAAGCGCGTAGAGATGGGAATATTAGATGCTTACGTTTGAATGCCATGAAACTAAAAAATGCATTGAATATGTTACCTTCAACTACGCTTGTAGAGGCACTTCAACAAAAACAATAGTATTGCATGACTCCAGAAAACAAACGAATAACAGTTAATACGATAGCGTTATATGTTAAGCTTTTCGTGTCTATAGCTGTAGGGTTGTTTTCTTCTCGAATTGTACTTAATGTACTTGGTGTTACCAACTATGGCCTCTATAATGTAGTAAGAATAGCCATGATAGTGTTACCTTATGGTATTTTGCATTATTTGTTGTTAGAAGAAAATTTGAACGTTTTGCTTGCAACGTTGATTTCATTTGCTTATACATATTTTACGGTCTACTCTTTCGGTTTGTCGGCTGAAGAAAAGACTTTAATAATGTTAGTCATCAATAATAAATTATTAAATAAACAGTCGTAATTATGGTCAATTCTGCAGTCTTGTTTGAAACTTTTGCCCGTCCGGTATATGCTCGGCAAGTGTTTGATCAAATCAAAAAGGCACAACCTAAGAAGTTGTATTTTTATAGTAATAAAGCACGAATTGGTTACCCTGAAGAAATGAAGAATAATGAAGAAATTCGTTCATGGGTAAAAGAAATTGATTGGGATTGTGAATTACATACTTTTTTCCGTGATGAATATGTTGATATTTATGTTTCTACCTTAGGGTCTAAAGATTGGGTCTTTAAAAATGAGGAGGAAGCAATAGTGTTGGAAGATGATAGTATACCTTCGATAGCTTTTTTTGAGTATTGTGATTTCTTCTTGAATAAGTACAGAGATGATAAGAATGTAGGATTTATTTCAGGAGCGAATTATGCTAAGAACTATAAGATAAAAAATGATGTAGATCATATTTACAGTGATATGTTTTATTTTTATGGATTTGCAACTTGGCGTGATCGTTGGCAAAATATAAATGTTAATATAACAAGCCAAGAAGTGATATCCCAAGGTCTTTTTGAGAATTATTTTTATACTCGGCGTGCTGCTCTTTTTTTTCAAGATCGTTTTGACAAGCTAGCGGATTTCATAGATCGGACACATTGTTGGGATTACGTATTTATGTTGAATTGTATAAAAGATAAATCTTATGGGGTATATCCTATTGTCAATTTAGTAAAGAATATCGGTGTTGTTGGCACTCATAGTGATTCTAGTATTTTACGACTTTCAAATAATGTATATCAAAATGATTTTTATCCTTTTACATCACAGAATTTAGGTGAATATGACGATGATTTTGAAAAAGATATGTTGAAAAAAACTCAATATAAAACATTTCGGAGTAGATTGTATGGACTGTTGAATAGCTTGTTATTATGTATTTTAGGAAAGTATAATTTGAACCGATTAAAATTGTTAATAAAAAGAATGTGAAAATAGAAGAAAGTTTTGTATCTCAATTTATTGAATTATAAAAAAGCTCGTATTAATATTTTGATTTGAATTAACCGAGGAAGAATAACAGGTCTTATATTATATACCGGGCATATAGAACAAATAAAAGAGATGTATGCCAATTATATGAAATGGAGGTATTATGCAATTCTTTTTAATTATGTAAATCTATTTCGCTCTTTATGTCAGAAAATGAGATGCTTTTTGTAATGGTGTATGTAAATATTAATATAATTTTTAACTTATGGAATTAAAAGAGTTTATAGATAGTTTTATAGAACAGTTTGATGACACTGAAGCATCAGAAATAACGTCAGATACTAAATTTAAGGACTTAGATGAATGGAGTTCACTTATTGCTATGGGGGTAATAGCATTGGTAAGAACCCAATATGGGAAGACAGTCACAGGTAAAGAAATTCGAGCGTGTGAAACGGTGAAAGACCTATTCGAATTAGTATTATCTAAGTAGAATATATGGCAGGACATTTTAATCCTTTTTCCTTAGAGGGAAAAATCGTTTTAATTACTGGTGCTTCGTCTGGTATTGGGCGTGGTATTGCGGTGACTTGTTCAAAAATGGGGGCGACTATTCTTATCAGTGGAAGAAATGAGGAACGTTTGAAAGAAACATTCTCACAGTTGGAAGGAGAAGGGCACCAAGTCTTGATTGCAGATTTAACTTCAAAAGATGGAATTAATTATATCTGTGATATAATGCCTAAAGTGAATGGTATTGTTCATTGCGCCGGCATCGGGCAGCGTAAACTTTGCAGACAATTGGAGGAAACGGATATTGATTCTGTAATGAATATCAATTTTAAGGCCCCTGTATTACTTCAAACTATAATACTTCAGAAAAAGAAAATACATAAAGGAGGATCCGTAGTTTTTATAGCTTCGATGGCATCTCATTCTCCAAGTATAGGGAATGCTATTTATAGTGCATCTAAGAGTGCTATTATTTCTTATGCAAATTGCCTTGAGGTGGAGTTAGCTCCCCGAGATGTTAGAGTAAATTGTATTAGTCCAGCAATGGTTTGGACAGATTTGATTTTGCAGGAAGGTATATCAAGAGAAGAACTTGAAGAAGATGAGAAACGCTATCCGCTTAAGAGATATGGATGTCCGGAAGATATAGCCAACTTAGCTGTTTATATGTTGTCTGATGCATCATCTTGGATGACGGGTTCTAATGTTGAAATTTCGGGGGGAGTATTTAATTTAAGTAAATGATTGTTTATGGCGTTTATAAAAGGTATATCATATTATCTGCCAGAGAGGATTGTGAGTAATGGAGAATTGTTACAAAGCTTTCCCGAGTGGGATGTGGATAAGGTTGCAAAAAAAGTAGGAGTAAATAGCCGTCATCTAGCTGCAAAGGATGAAACAGCTGGAGATATGGCGGAGCAAGCTGCAAGAAAGTTGTTTGCTGAGTATCATATTTCTCCATTAGAAATCGATTTTGTATTGTTTTGTACGCAAAGTCCAGATTATTTTCTGCCATCTACAGCATGTGTCTTACAACATAGGTTGAGTATACCGACAACAGCAGGCGCGTTTGATTATAATTTGGGATGTTCGGGTTGTATATACGGTATGGCTGTGGCTAAGGGATTGATAGCTGGAGGTATAGCAAAGAATGTACTTTTGCTTACTGCCGAAACTTATAACAAGTATTTGCATCCATCAGATAAAAGCAATCGCTCTATATTTGGAGATGGAGCAGCGGCTTGTTTAATATCAACGGAAGGCTTTGCGAGGATGGGGGAATTTATTCTGGGAACGGATGGTAGCGGTGCTGATAATTTGATTGTGAGAACTGGTGCGGCTAGACAAAAGGATAGAACTGGGTTAGCGGTTGTTGATGAAGAGGGGCATATGCAATATGATGATTATCTGTATATGAACGGAGGGGCTATCTTCAATTTTACCTTAAATGTTGTACCTGACATGATGCAGCAGATATTGAGAAAGAATAATCTAATATTAGATAACGTAGACTATTTTCTATTTCATCAAGCGAATAAATTTATGCTTGATACAATCAGAAAAGTCTGTTCTTTACCTAAAGAACGATTTTATGTTGATCTGGAGGAAACGGGTAATACTGTATCTTCGACTATTATGATCGGATTAAAGAATATTCTCAATACAGGAATGATTAGCTCCGGTATGCAACTGATGGTAGCTGGATTTGGTGTAGGTTTGAGTTGGGGAGGTACAATGTTAAAATTTGAATGATAATTATATGAAGATTTTTTTTTCATGTCTTATAATTAAGATATATAGAAAGTTCAAATCATTAATAGCCTCTTGTTATGAAAGGGAACTGGGGTACAGGGGAAAAAATGTTATGCTTGGTATTCCTGCCAGTTGTAGTTCTCTAAAAAGAATGTACCTATATGATAATACAAATATTTTTGATGGCTTTCGTTTTATTAGTTATACGGGTAAGTTTATTATGAAAGAGAATTCTGGTGCAGCTGAAGGATTGACAATAATAACAGGTAATCATCACCGAGTTGTAGGTGAGTTTATAAAGGAAACAATCCAGAAACGTTCAGAAGATATTGAACAGGATATTATTGTTCATGAAGATGTTTGGATAGGGGCAAATGTGATATTGATGGAAGGGTGTCATGTAGGAAGAGGAGCAAATATTGGTGCTGGAAGTGTAGTACGTTTTAAAATACCCCCTTATGCTGTCGTGATTGGGAATCCTGCAAAAATTGTCGGTTTCTCATATTCTCCAGAAGAGGTTAAAGAACATGAATTAAAAATGTATGCTCCTAATGATAGAATTGATATATGTGAATATGAAAAAGTCTATCAAAAATTTTACATTGATAATATTAAGCAAATACAATCTTATCTTAAATTCCGTCCATAGAATGTTTTTTAAACAATTTATATCTAAGTTGTATCGTTTACCGAGAAAACTTCGGATGAACTTTTATATTCTGTGGAATAGGGTGACGTTTCGGATAATAGGTACTCGTTGCATATTATTAAAAGGAGTGACTATCGGTGCACGAAGAATAATAGGCAGTGGAAGTGTGGTTACTAAATCCATCCCGGTTGATTGTATTGCAGTTGGAAATTTATGTAAAGTAATAAGTCTATTAAATAATTTGGACTGAATTAGTATGTATGATATTAATAAATAAAAGCAGGGCATGTTAGAAATTCCAAGAAAAATTCATTACGTGTGGTTAGGCAGTGCTCCTCTACCCGCATCTGTTAAAGATTGTATTAAGTCATGGGAGAAATATATGCCGGATTATTCTATAAAGTGCTGGAATGAGAAAAGCTTTGATATAAACTCTGTTCCATGGGTTAAAGAGGCGATACAACAGAAAATGTGGGCATTTGCATCAGATTACATACGATTGTATGCGCTTTATACTGAGGGAGGAATTTATCTGGATACAGATGTAAAAGTCTTTAAGAATTTGAATGGATTTTTATCATGGGACTTTTTTTCTGCAGTGGAATTTCATCCGAATTTGTTTGAGACAATTGGTAAATATCAAGAGAGGGTTTTAGAAGGAAAAATAATAGATGTCTGTGGAATGGGAATCTTGGCTGCTTGTATGGGAGCCAAAGCTCAAAATGTATTTATACGTGAATGTATGGATTTCTATGAATCTCATCACTTTATCCGGGAAGATGGAAGTTTGTATACGGATATTATTAACCCTACCATTATTGCTAGTATTGCTGTTCGCCATGGCTTTAAGTATTGTGATATGAGCCAACTACTTGACAATAATATGATGATTTATGATTCATCTGTATTAGCCGGTGATCCTAGAACACGTACATCTGAATCATATATAGTGCATTATTGTGATAATTCTTGGATGGAGCAAGAATCATTCTGGAGAAAAATAAAGTTGTTAATAAAACATAGTCGGTGGTATAAACATAAATAGAGATTTAAGATGAAATTATTATCTATAATTATTGCTACTTATAATGCAGGTAACACGTTAAATACTTGCTTGACAAGTATAGTTGAGCAGAAAAGTAGTGAAATAGAGTTATTAATTATTGATGGAGGATCAACAGATAATACTCTTGATATAGCTCATTCTTATGGAGATAAAATAGATGTGTTAATATCAGAGCCGGATAAAGGTATTTATGATGCATGGAATAAAGGTATATCGTACTCTACCGGGCACTGGATTATGTTTATAGGTGCCGATGATATATTGGTTGATAATTCATTGTTGCCGTATATGCAATATGTACATCAAAAGTCTTGTCTAAATTATGATATAATAACAGCGTGTGCATATTTTGTGGATTTGAAAGGTAGATTAATAAAAAAAATAGGAGAACCATTTTGTTGGAAAAAAGAAAAGAGAAATATGCATATTTCTCATGGTTCTACATTGCATAATGAGAGTCTCTTTCAAGAAATAGGTGGATATTCATTGGAATATAAAATTTGTGCTGACTATGAACTGCTGATGCGGAAAGGTAAAAATCTTCGTTGTGCATTTTATGATCAGCCAGTACTGGTTTTTAAAATAGGGGGAGCTAGTTTTTCAATGAAATGCCAATATGAAACATTCAGAATAAGAAAAAAATATCATACAGTACCCTTAATTGTTAATCTATATCTGTGTTTGAAGAGAATGGTGGGGATTATGTTGAAATCTATTATATTTGTTACAAAGTAGAATGTCGACAGTATTATTGTCTTCTAAGAAACACTACTTCTTACTTTATCTTATTATTCTATTAATAGGGTTTCAACAATTTCCGGTCCTTCGGATAGGTGGCAGTTTTAAAATATATGAGTTACTGTCTCTAATTTTACTTTTAAAATATAGAAATCATGGATTTTGGAATAGTAAACTTATTGCATTATGGGTATTATTTGTTTTTTCTCCTATAATAAGTTTTTGTTATTCATTCTTTTTCCTTGATATTCCTCCTGATTTTTATTTGCGATACCCTGAAGCCAAGGAGTCTTTTAAGTTTGGAAATAGTTTTTTTGCAGTATTACAAATCGTGTATATGCTTTTCTGTTTTGCAGCTCTCGCAGGTGTTTATCGAGAACGAAATTTATATAAGTATTTTAACCATTTACGAAAGTATATTGTAATTATAGGGACATGTATAGCTGTCTATTCTTTATTTGCTCTTTTTATTTATGACCCGATACTGGATTTACCTTCGTTCCTTCAACATAAGTCCGAATATGATTTTAGAAGTAGCGGCTTATCTCAAGAACCTGGTAATTATGTTGTTTATCAAGTATGGGTTGTGTTATTCACTTATTATGCGAAAAACCTATTTTCTAAGAATACATGGTTATTTATGTTGATTATAAATATTTTATCGTTATTTTTTACATTTTCTACATCGCTTATTGCTTTTGTTGCATTGGTTCTGTTGTCATATTTTCTGTGCTCTACAACTAAAAAGCAAAAAATAATTATTGTCTTTCTGAGCTTAATATTGTTTGGTGTAGGATATTTTATATTACTTGAAAGTGGATATTATGATTTGTTTGAGACTTTGTTTTTGAATAAAGCAGTCAATTTTTTTAGTGCGGCAGATCATACATTGGATAGTGGTGGTTTTAGGAATTATACAGGTAGGATAGGATGGGAGATTTTTTGTAGTCAACCTCTTTTCGGAGTGGGAGTAGGAAATAGTGTTTATTATATGCATCTATATGAATTTAAAATGGGAATTGTATCTTTTGGTGAGATGTTGAGTTTAGGAATCTTTCCTCAAAATCTTTACGCTTGTGTTTTTGCGGAGCAAGGATTACTGGGTGGCATCGCTTTGTTGTTATTTTTATTAGGCGTGGTGAAAGAACTATGGAAGTATCGGAATGATAAACCTTTTGGCCGAATGTTTTTTATCGGAGGACTTTTTAATGTTGCCGTTGCGTTATCTAATTCTCTTGTTTATGCTTTGTATATGTGGGTGTTTTTGGTATTAGCTTTAGGGTATAATAAATATGTTCATGAAAAAAATTCTGATTGTTGAGGGGAGAGAAAATATCGGTGGGGGACAAATCATAACGAAGCGTATCTGTGATACGCTCTCAAGGAAATACGATGTTTCAGTTTTTGTTCCGGGGCAAGATAATGATATATCTAACTTATTGTTTGATTATCAACAATACCATTATAAGTTAATTCCGTATTCTAGCGGGAAGAAAAAGATAAAAGATTATTTTTTATTAGTCTATAATATTTTTTCTATATATCAAATGTTGTGTAAGCTGCTAGAGGAAAAGCATTTTGATTTGCTCTATATCCAGCACCAGAACGTTCTTCCTGTATGTATATTAGTAAACAAGAAAGTAAGAATCCAAATGATATCTCATCTTCATGTCATATATATAGATAATCAGACGAGGAGAATGGTAGATTGCTTTTTAAAGAATAAATATGTAAAACGAATTTTTGGTGTATCGAGATACACACTCTCACAGCTATCCGGACAAAATCTGAAAAAGAGTTTTGTTCTGTATAATCCTATACCTTTAAAAGAAAAAGCAAATATCAGCTATTCATCTCATAAGATAGCAATAATAGGGGATGTCGTTAAATTTAAAGGCCACCATGTTGTATTTAAAGCTATGGAGGCTTTACCCGAAAATTATGAGTTGCATGTGATTGGTAACCTTTTGGATAAAAGGTATTTGAGAGAGTTACAATCTTTTTCGGTTAGATGTATCTATACAGGACTAATATCAAATGTTGCGGATTATCTTATTAACAATCAAATTAGTTTAGTAATAATTCCTTCAATATCATCTTTTGAAACATTTTCTCTATCAATGACAGAAAGCTGGGCACTAGGTATTCCGACAATTGCCACTGATGATTATGGCATGAAAGAAATTGTTGAAGCATTTCTCCCATCTTATCGTGATGGAATCTTATTTGAACAAGGAAATGTAATTGATTTAGTGGAAAAAATATTGAATTTTTATGATGATGAACATTGGTATCAAGAAGTTTCGAATGCTGTTTATTGCGTGATAAGAGACCATTTAAATGAGGAGAAATTCGGAAAAATGCTTTTGAAAGAAATATCATCAATTATATAAATAATATTGAGAGAAATGAAAGTCGCCATCATTCAAGAATGGTTAGTGACCGTTGGGGGGTCTGATAAAGTCGTAAAAGCTATTTTGGATGTATTTCCTAATGCGGATATTTATACCTTGGTTGCTAAAAAGGAAGTTTGTGATGAATTAGGTATCGACTGGAATAAAGTCCATACATCATTTATTCAGAACTTGCCTTTAGGAATAAAGAAGTATAGAATGTATCTGCCTATATTTCCGTTCGCTATAGAACAGTTTGATTTGCGTGGATATGATGTTGTCATATCATCTTCTCATGCTGTTGCGAAAGGAGTTCTAACCAAAGCGGATCAATTGCATATCTGTTACTGCCATTCTCCTATACGCTATGCTTGGGATATGTATCATGAATATCTGGAAGAATCAGGATTGGATAAAGGGATGAAAGGCTATTTGGCAAAATATATGCTTCATCGTATTCGTAAATGGGATTTAATTTCTAGCTTTCACGTAGATTATTTTATTAGTAATTCAGATTACGTTGGACGCAGAATACAGGAAACTTATCGGCGAGATGCTGTGACGATTCATCCGAATATTGATATATCTAACTTTGATTTGTACGAAGCGAAAGAAGACTTTTATCTGGCTAGTAGTCGTTTGGTAGGATATAAGAAAATAGACCTTATTGTCGAAGCTTTTAATCGCATGCCAGATAAAAAGCTGGTAGTGATTGGTGGAGGTCCTAATTTGGAGAAAATACAGACGATGGCTGGTAATAATGTAAATGTAATGGGGTATCAACCATTTGCTGTATTAAAAGAGAAAATGCAGAAAGCTAAAGCATTTGTTTTTGCAGCAGATGAGGATTTTGGTATGATTCCAATTGAAGCGCAGTCATGTGGAACACCCGTTATTGCATATGGTAGAGGAGGTTCTCTTGAAACAGTAAAAGACGGAGTTACAGGACTTTTCTTTTATAAACAAACTGCTGATGCGATTATTGATGCAGTGGAAAGATTTGAAAATTTAGAAGAGCCATTTGATCCTAAAAAAATACGTAATCATGCTGAGACTTTCTCCGAAGAACGGTTCAAAAAGGAAATAAAAGAGTTTGTAGAGTTGAAATATAATGAATTTAATCATCTAATGAAATGAATTATTTTATATTTGGCGGTTCAGGTTTTATCGGTACCCACCTTGTTGCTCTAATTAATAATCTATATCCAGGTACCAAAATTTATAATCTGGATATTGAGGAAAACGACCATGAAGGTAAATCTACGTATATCAACTGTGATGTTCGTTTTGATATAAACATTGATGTTCTCGTTACTTCCGAAGACGTCATCTTTAACTTTGCGGCCGTTCATCGTACTCCGGGGCATCCGGATCAAGCATACTTTGAAACGAATATCCGTGGTGCGGAGAATGTATGTACTTTTGCGGAGAAGTTCGGGATAAAGAAAATAGTTTTTACCAGTTCCATAGCACCTTATGGTGCAGCTGAAGATTTGAAAACTGAAGAGACGCTTCCTACACCGAACACGCCTTATGGAATTTCTAAGTTAGTGGCCGAAAAAATACATACGATTTGGCAGGCAAAAAAAACGAACGAACGACAACTTACTATTGTTCGTCCGGGTGTGGTATTCGGCAAAGGAGAAAATGGCAACTTTACCCGTTTGTATTGGGGGATCCGTGGCGGTAAGTTCTTCTATCCGGGTCGTAAAGATACGATTAAAGCTTGCATTTATGTGAAAGAATTAGTTTGCTTTATGCTTTATCGGCTGGAGAATCATAATGAAGGAGTCGAGTTGTATAACTGTACATTTGAACCAGCTTTTACTATTGAGCAAATAGTCGAAACGATGAAAAAGGCTACGGGGCTACAACGTATCATTGTCAAGGTATCTGGAAGTCTTTTAATGACAGTTGCAAGTATTGTTGGTCCGTTAGGGGGAAAAGCTTTAGGTATTTGTCCTGCTCGTGTGAAGAAGTTAATGATCTCTACTAATATATGCGGAAAGAAATTGGCTGATTCAGGTTATAAATTTCATTATACATTTGAGGAAGCAATTAAGGATTGGTATAGAGATAATGATAATCTGTATTTGAGATGAATTTTCTGAAATAAATTGGGTATATAATAAATGTTGAATATGTTGAGATGTAATTAACACGAAGAGTGTTTGTATGTGAGATGAAAAAAATGTAGGTCCCTAGCTTCATGCTGTAAAAAGCATGATTCTCCTACATTGTAGATTAGAAATCGTACGACGGTACATTTCTTATTTACGCCCTGGCATCGGAGGTTAAAGCCGATGTGAATTTCCCACTATATCAACTGTCTGTGAAGATCGTTGATATTAAAAAATGAATCACAAACTATAAATATAAAAGAATATGTAGGTCCCTAGATTCATGATGAACTCATGAAATCCCTACATTTTGCAGGTTAGAAATCGTACAGCGGTATATTTCTAACTTGACCCTCATATCGGCCTAAAAGCTGATATGTATCTATATGTGAAATATACCAACTGTCCGTGAGGATGGTTGGTATATTGCGTTTTAAGGAGTTGGTGTGCAGAAGAAGTGAGCATTATCAATGCAAATCTGATATTTTTTTGTAGCTTTGTAACAAAACTAACAGATATGGAAGATTTGCAAAAATTGTACCCAATTGGGATACAAACATTCTCTGAAATACAAGAAGGGAATTATCTTTATATTGATAAAACGGAATATGTTTATCGGATGACACATTCCTCTTCTAAATATATGTTTTTGAGCCGTCCACGACGTTTTGGAAAATCATTGCTGACTTCCACGCTACATAGCTATTTTTCCGGGCGCAAAGAATTGTTTCATGGGTTAGCCATAGAGAAACTGGAGAAAGAGTGGGTGGAATATCCGGTACTTCACTTCGATTTGAGTATGGCGAAGCATGTGGATAAAGAGGGATTGGAAAGTCTGCTTGACTTCATGCTGGCTGAACATGAACGCATGTTTAGTATTGATACTGTGAGTGAAAATGCCAATCTGCGATTGACTAACCTTATTAAACGTATTTATGAGCAGACTGGCAAGAAAGTGGCCGTGCTTATTGATGAATATGACGCTCCTCTGTTGGATGTGGTGCATGAACACGAAAATTTGGGCATATTGCGCAATATCATGCGTAATTTTTATAGTCCATTAAAGGCTTGTGACCCTTATCTACGCTATGTATTTCTGACCGGTATAACAAAGTTTTCTCAACTTAGTATTTTTAGTGAGCTGAATAATATTAAAAATATTAGTATGGATGAGCCTTATGCTGCTATTTGTGGCATTACAGAAGATGAGATGCTTATCCAAATGAGAGAGGATATTGATAACTTGGCTATAAAAATGGAGATTTCATCTGAAGAAGTAGTGCAGAAATTGAAAGAAAACTACGATGGTTATCATTTCACTTATCCATCTCCGGATATATATAATCCATTCAGTTTGCTTAATGCTTTTGCTGATGGAAAGTTTAATTCTTATTGGTTTGGTAGCGGTACACCTACATATTTGATAAAAATGCTGGCAAAATTCAATGTAGAACCTTCTGAAATCGGGAATAATCATGCGGAGGTTTCTGCCTTCGATGCTCCTACTGAAACAATGACTGATATTATCCCGTTATTATATCAGAGTGGTTATATTACGATAAAGGATTATGATAAAACTCTGGATTTGTATACACTGGATATTCCCAACAAGGAAGTGCGGTTGGGTTTGATGAAGAGTCTTTTGCCCAATTATGTTGCCAGCAAAACGCGGGAAACTACTACGATGGTGGCTTATCTCTCCCGTGATATTCGGAATGGTGATATGGATGCGGCGTTGCGTCGTCTGCAAACATTTTTGTCTACTATTCCTTACTGCGACAACACCCGATATGAGGGTCATTATCAACAGATGTTTTATATCATATTCAGTTTGTTGGGTAACTATGTTGATGTGGAAGTGCGTACTCCCCGTGGTCGTGTGGATATGGTATTGCGCACCAAGACTACCTTATATGTAATGGAATTGAAACTGGATAAGAATGCGGATGAAGCGATGGAACAGATTGACTTGAAAAATTATCCTGAACGTTTTGCTTTATGTGGGTTGCCGATTGTGAAGGTTGCTATCAGCTTTGATAGTGAACGGTGTACAATAGGAGAATGGAAGATAGAATAGATGGTTAAAGAATACAAAAAAAGAGCAAACTCGCATGATTCCTAAATCTTTCCAGAATCTGTATCGTTATTTGCTGTATGAAACGAAAGTATAGTATTAACGCTAAAAGAATAACGATTATGAAGAAAATTCTATCTTTACTTGTGTTGGCTATTGTAGCCGTACAGTTTTCATTTGCAAAAGATGTAATTACCAAAGACATGAATCAGTTACCGCTTCCGGCACGTAATTTTATCAATAGTCATTTTACGAAACCAGAGGTGGCTCATATCAAGATTGATAAAGATATGATGGAGTCTACCAAGTATGAAGTAGTATTGATGGATGGTACGGAAATTGATTTTGATAGCAAGGGCAACTGGGAAGAGGTAAGTGCAAAGAAAGGACAGGTTGTTCCTGTTAGTATTATTCCGGGATTTGCTGTCAATTATTTGAAGTCTCATAATTTTGTGAACGAAGGAGTGACCAAAGTCGAACGTGACCGCAAAGGATATGAAATAGAATTGTCTACCGGACTTTCTTTCAAATTTGATAAGAAGGGAAAGTTTATCAAGGCTGATGATTAACTGAAGATTTGTGATAAATAGACCTAAACAAGAAGATAGCTATGTGGAGATTTAAGTTTAGCGCTTGGGCAGTGGTATTGGTGATGACTGCTCTTTCGTTTGGCGCATGTGATAATGACGATGATGATACTTTTGTTCCGCCCAGTAATATTACAGAAGCTTTAAAACAGGTATATCCGGCTGCCCAGAATGTAGAATGGGAGATGAAAGGTGCCTATTATGTAGCTGACTGTTGGGTAAGTAATGACGAACTGGAGGTCTGGTTTGATGCCAATGCCAATTGGGTGATGACGGAAAATGAACTGAATAGCATAGACCAGCTGGTACCGGCTGTTTATACGGCTTTCATGGATTCCAAGTATAATGCATGGGTAGTGACGGATGTATATGTGTTGACTTTTCCACAAAATCCGACGGAATCTGTGATTCAAGTGAAGCAAGGTAGCCAACGCTATGCGCTTTATTTCTTACAGGAAGGCGGATTGCTACATGAAAAAGATATTAGCAATGGAGACGATACGAATTGGCCGCCGACTGAATAGTTGTTAGTCATAAAAATCAAAACGGGCTATTTCGATAAAAGGAATAGCCCGTTGTTTTTTATAATTACATTTGTTTATAATCCTTAGCTAACCCTCCTTCACTTGTTTCTTTGTAAAGTGATGGAAGATCGTGTCCGGTTTGTTTCATTACTTGCACAACTTTGTCGAAAGAGACACGGTGCATACCATCGGTGAAAGCTGAATAAAGATTAGCATCCAGCGCACGTGCAGCGGCGTATGCATTTCGTTCGATGCAAGGAATTTGTACCAATCCGCATACCGGGTCGCAAGTCATTCCCAGATGGTGTTCCAATCCCATTTCTGCTGCATACTCAATCTGTGCCGGGCTACCTCCGAATAATTGATTAGCGGCAGCTGAAGCCATTGCGCAGGCAACGCCTACTTCTCCCTGGCAACCTACTTCTGCTCCGGAAATAGATGCATTGAATTTGACAATGTTGCCAAATAATCCTGCAGTGGCTAACGCACGTAGAATGCGCATATCACTGAAATCACGGCTTTTCTGGAGATGATATAGTACGGCAGGCATCACTCCGCAGGAACCACAGGTAGGAGCGGTCACAATTTTTCCACCGGAAGCATTTTCTTCACTTACTGCCAAAGCATAAGAAAAAACAAGTCCTCTTGATTGGAGGGATTGTTTATATCCGGTAGCACGTATATAATAGGTGGAAGCTTTTCGTCTAAGGTTTAGTGGGCCGGGAAGTACTCCTTCCGCTTCCAGTCCACGGTGAATGGCATCTTTCATGGTGGCCCACACTTCAGCCAGATAATCCCATATATCTTCTTCCTCACATTCCTTCACGTATTCCCAATAACTTTTTCCGGTATCTTCACACCATTGAAGTATTTCGGTCATGTTTTCCATGCCATATACATCCGGACTTTCGATGGTCGGATTATCATTATTTTCTGCCAGTGCACCGCCGCCAATACTGTAAACAGTCCAGTTTTCCTGTACTTTATCATTACTGTCCAGAGCTGCAAATGTCATTCCGTTGGGATGGAACGGTAGGAAGACTTTGGGCTGCCATACAATTTCTACCGGAGCGATGGGTTGTAAAGTGTCTATAATAGCTACATCCGTCATGTGCCCTTTGCCTGTAGCTGCTAAACTGCCGTAAAGGGTTACTTTAAAAGATGCGGCATCCGGATGACGTTCCAGAAACATTTCGGCAGCTTTGCGTGGTCCCATTGTGTGGCTACTGGAAGGTCCTGTACCTATTCTATATAGCTCTTTAATTGATTTCATGACTAATGATGTGTTTTTGTTAATACCATTTCTTTTTTCTGAAGTACAAATATACAATAATACCGATAATTGCCATTATAATCCAGGCAAATAAATACCCGTACTGCCATTCCAGTTCCGGCATCCATTTGTAATTCATTCCCCATACTCCAACCAGAAATGTCAAAGGGATGAAAATAGTGGATACGATGGTCAGCCTCTTCATGATATCGTTCATACGTAAATCATTGTTGGAGATATAAAGATCGACTAATGAAGAAAGGGTTTCACGGCAGATTTCGATGGTTTGTAATACAAATTGCAAGTGGTCGTTTACATCATTGAAAAAAGCACGGTTCACTTTATGGATGAGCAGGTTTTCTGCCCTCAGTAGCTTTATATATTGTTCTTTTAAGGGGAGAATTGCTTTTTTCATTAGCATATATTGGCGTCGTAATGCCTGAATCTGGATACCGATGTCGTCTCCGCTGGTGATGGTTAGCAATTCTTCTTCCAAATCTTCGAGTGCGTCATCGATGGAAGAGATGGTTGAAATGTAGTTTCCCATCACGCTGTTGAGCAGTACGCTAAGTAGATAATCTGTTTGACGGCTGCGTATCTTCAGAACATCATTACGCAAGGCAGAACTGACATCATCAAAGAAATCAGTTTCTTTTTCGAGGAAAGTCAGTACATAATTATTTCCTATGATAAGGCAGACTTGCTGTTGGAGCAGTTCGTCCAGTTCATTTTCTTCTTTATGTTTGTTCGGATAGAATATCTTTAAGATCAGGACAATGTATTTATCATGTTCTTCTATCTTAGTCGGATGATCCGCATTTAATATATCTTGTAAAACAAGGAAGTCTATTTCGAAATGACTGCAAATTTCCCGGATAGTTTCTGTGTTTTTCATTCCGTGTATTTGTAGCCAGTTGATTTGATCGTTGTTTAGCGTACCTTTGATGGCTTGAAAAGTATCACTAGAGCTTTCCTGCATCTCGGTAGCATTGTAAGTACAAAGATGTAAATGGGTAGGAGTAAGACTTTCTCCTGTATAAATAAGCTTTTCGCTTAACAGATTATTCTTCATGCTTTATTCTCGTTTTAGAAAACCACTGTAACAAAGGTAGTGGTTTTCTAAATGAGAACAAGTTCTTTGAACGTTTTGTTTACGTGTTAGTCAAAATCGACTACTGTGATTCCGGCACCGCCAAACTGTACATGTTCGTCGGCATAGTGGCTGACTCCCGGTACGGTGGCCAGATATTGGCGGATAAGTGTACGAAGTATTCCCGTTCCTGTGCCGTGAAGGATACGTACACGATCCATGCCGACTAATATGGCATCATCAATAAAATAGGTGACTGCCTGTAAGGCTTCATCTCCACGCATTCCGCGTACATCAATGTCCTGTTTGAAGCTAAGCTTCTTTTCATACATCTGATCGTGTGTCTGGCTGCTGACAAAGGTGCTTTTTGCAATCCCTTCCGTCTTGGGCGTATGATTGGCACGTTCCAGACGGTCTATTTTTACGGTCGTTTTTATGCTTCCAAAAGCAACAGTCGCATTTTTACCACTGATTTCCATCACTTGGCCGACGCTTGTCTGTCCTTTGATTTTTACATTTTCTCCTACTGCAATCGGCACTATTTTAGGGGCACTTGAGGGAGAAGAGACTGCAGCTTTCGGTTCGCTCTTCTTGTTTTTCTTCCGTTCTTGCTTCTCCTTTAGTTTCTCCATTTTTTGTGCAATTTTCTCTTCATGCTCTTTAGATGCCAGTGCATCCAGAGAAGTACGGAAGTCTGTCAGTTCCTGACGTGCCTGGCGTGTCTTTTCCTTTTCGGCTTGTGCTTCCTTTATCGTACGAATCGTATTTTCAATGCGGGCATTGGATTCCTGAAGCATGCGTTCCGCTTCTTCTTTTGCTTGCCGGATAATCTCTTTCCGGGATTTTTGCAATTCTTCCATCTCTGTCTGGTAACGGGCAATGGTTTCTTCCATGTGCTTTTCCCGTTGACGGATGGTTTGACGTTTCCCTTCCCAGTAACGCTTGTCGCGTACAATGTCCTGAAGGTATTTGTCTGCATTGATATATTCGCTTCCTACGATTTCCGAAGCATCTGCGATGACATCTTCCGGTAGTCCGATTTTTCGTGCAATTTCTACGGCGAACGAACTTCCCGGATTACCGATTTGTAATTGGAAAAGTGCTTGCATGAGATGACGGTCGTAAAGCATGGCTCCGTTCACTACTCCTTCATGATCTTCGGCAAAATGTTTCAAATTCTGGTAGTGGGTAGTGATGACTCCGAATGTTCCTTTCTGGTTGAAACGTTTCAGTACAGCTTCGGCAATAGCACCTCCGATTTGCGGCTCCGTACCTCCACCGAACTCATCAATCAGGATGAGGCTCCGTTCGTTACAGCTCTTCATCATGATTTTCATATTGGTCAAGTGAGAAGAGTAGGTACTCAAGTCATCTTCAATAGATTGCTCATCACCAATATCGATAAAGATGCTACTGAATATACCGGCATGACTACGTTCGTGCAAGGGAATCAGCATACCGCATTGCAGCATATATTGCAGCAAACCGACTGTTTTCAAACAGACGGACTTACCTCCGGCATTCGGTCCGGATATAATAAGGATACGTTGTTTTTGATCGAGCTCTATATCCAGTGGTACGACTTTCTTTCCATGTTTGGCTAATGAAAGTTGTAATAAAGGATGCACTGCCATTGTCCAATCCAGTAGTTGCTCATTCTCTACGGCGGGTTTCAGACTATTGGTCTGTATGGCGAAGTAACTTTTCGCACGGATAAAATCTATCTCTGCCAGAAATTCGTATGATTGAAGAATTTCCGGGATAGATGGACGAAGGGTATTCGAGAACTCGGTAAGGATGCGAATGATCTCACGTCGTTCATCACCTTCGAGTTCGCGGATGCGGTTGTTGGCTTCTACCACTTCCGCCGGTTCTATAAACACTGTTTTTCCACTGGCGGATTCATCGTGTACGATACCTTTGATTTTTCGCTTGAGTCCGGGGGCAACTGGAATCACCAGACGTCCGTCACGCATGGTGGGAGCTACATCTTTGTCCACGTATCCTTCGGACTGCGCGCTACGCAGGATGCTGTTTAATGAACGGGAAATATTTCCCATCGTACTGGCAAGTTCGCGACGTATGCGGGCTAATTCGGTAGAGGCATTATCCTTGATTTTTCCATATTTGTTAAGGATGCCATCTATTTTTCCTATCAGTTGCGGGAACACGGCAATATCTCCTGCCAGTCGTTTCAGGCTGGGGTAGGGGGTATTGTTTTCTTCTTCATCTTCATTCCGATGTAGAAAGCGTACAATGTCACGGATGGTTTCTAATGAACGGCGTAGGTCAAATAATTCTTGTTCGTCCAAATACATTCCTTCTATCCGCACACGTTTTAGCGAAGGACGAACATCAAAGAAAAATTGATCGGGAAATCCGTCCTCTTCCTGGATGATGCGGACAAACTCTGTTACTTGGTTTAATTTCTCCTCAACCTCTTCATGTTGCTCGGAAAAGTTCATGTCTGTAACTCTTTCTTCACCTAAAGTACTGAGGCACTTATCTTTTAGTAACTGTCTTATCTGGTCGAATCCTATCTTTTGCTCAAAGTTTTGAGGGTATATCATATTTCTGTTCTTACTAATGAACTGCAAAAATACGATTAATTCGCGAAAAAAATATCAGAATGTTTGCAGATTTAAAAATGATTCGTACCTTTGCACCGCTTTCAACAGAAAGCACTTCTGATAAAGGAGTTTTGGAGAGGTGGCAGAGTGGTCGATTGCGGCGGTCTTGAAAACCGTTGTACTGCGAGGTACCCGGGGTTCGAATCCCTGTCTCTCCGCAATAAAGGGTGTAAATCAAGCATTTGCGAGATTTACACCCTTTTTTACACCCAAGAATGTAAAATTGGGTGTTTTTGTATTTTTTAAGATTCTTCAAAAGAATGTCAATTACAAAGCGATTGGTATTTCTATGGACTGGCAGAATGAACCTTTATGACGAAAAATATAGTTATTCAAAAAAATAAATATCTTAAATATGGAATTCATTTGCCAAATATGAAATTTCTATTCATATATTCCTCTTTTGTAATTCATTAGATATTGGGTAAAAGTCTTGCCTGTTTCTTTTTTGAAAAAACGCATGAGGTGACTGGGGTCGGAAAAGTGGAACTCGTCTGCCAGTTGGCTCACATTCAGATTGGAGAACAGTAGCTCATTTTTCAGCTCTTCCAAAAGACGTTGCTTGAGTAAGTGAATGGCTGATACACCAAATTGCGCCATGACAGAATTATTCAAGGTGATACGACTTACCCGAAGCATATCAGCATATTCTTGAACGCGCTGTGTCGTTCGGATATGTTTTTCGAGTAAGTCCTTGAATTTGAATGCGTAATTGTTTTTTGGCACTTCGACAGGTAGACGATAAGTTTGAGCGTATGCCCGGTTGATAATTACCAGTAGATAATAAAGCACTGACACAATGAGGTTGTAAGTGTCTACCACAGGATGTTGTAGTTCTTGTTTTATCTTTTTTAAGAGGCGCATATATTCCGTCAGCTCCTCCGGCTCGGCAAACAAGTAGGGCGGTGTATCAGTCTGATAATAATACAACAGCCGATATACGAAGAACTTGTCAGCAATGAACGTGCGCATAAAGTCTTCGCGGAAAATAAGAAAAGTGTAATCTAGTTCTACCTCGTTCACGTGCCATTCCTGTTGCTGGTGCGGCGACAAAAGCAGCACCATACCATCCCGTAACTCCACTTTTCGGAAGTTCAGCAACAAATATCCATTGGCACGACGAAAGAAATAGAAGCTGAAAAAATCTGTCTTAAACGCCTTATGCTCGGTCAAGACACCACAGATGTCCTTGCTTTCGCCTGTGTTAATGTAGAAGTCTACGCCACATTGCGTTTTATTGAACGGAACGCTTACAAGTCTTTCGGGATTGATTATAGCTTTCATCACTCTTGTTTTTTGCTTTCTGCAAATATACATCATTCTTTTATCAAAATGGCATATATTCCTGTTTTTAAGGCATAGAGACATTGGGATATCCTTTCGAACTTTGTACCCGAAAAATAATACAGAACATAACATCATGAACGAAAAAGCAATTATTCGGTTGGTACGCAGTGCCACCTTGAAAATCAACTATGCAGGACATACCATTCTTATTGACCCCGTATTTGCCGACAAAGGAACCCTGCAATCAGCTCTCGGTGTATATAAGAATCCGAGGGTACATCTCGTAATGCCTATTAGCGACATTACTGAAGGTGTTGATATGGTACTGCTCACCCACAACCACATCGACCATTACGAACCAAGTGTAAAGCAGCATTTGCCGAAAGACATTCCTTTCTACACCCAGCCACAAGATAAGGCCGCCATCCTGAAAGATGGTTTCTCAAATGTAGAAGCGATTGAAGAGAGCATAACCTTAGGTCATCTGACCATCCACCGTGCTATTGGCCATCACGGTTTCGGTCAGATAGGCCAGATGATGGGACCTGTTTCGGGCTATGTGCTGATGTCCGAAGGGCTTCCGACTATTTATATCATGGGCGATTGCAAATGGGAAGAATGTACTCTTGCTACCGTGGAAAAGTATCGTCCTAATTATATTGTGGTGAACAGTGGCGGTGCGGTATTCCCCGAATTCTCTAAGACGGACGGTTGTATCATCCCCAATGAACAGGAAGTAATGGCGATGCTTGACACACTCCCCCCACACATCAAGCTGATTACCGTACACATGGATGCCATCGATCATTGCCAGACCACCCGTGCCATCCTTCGCAACGAAGCTCGCCATCACGGGACGGATATGAGCCGACTGATTATACCGGAAGACGGAGAAAGCATAACACTTAAATAACTGTATAAACAATCATTTCAAAATATTAGAAAGATGAAAAAGATTAGGAAAATCGCGGTAGAACAGAATTTCGCCGCGATCAGTGTCGGTAAGTTGAATGAACTGAATGAATACGAACTTCAGCTTGGCCCGGATGTGAAAATTCCCGGAAAAGTATTCTGCAGCACCGCTCTCGGAACTACGGGAAGCGAGTTTTCTTTCCAGTCATTCGCCCCGGGTACAGAAACCGGATTTCTGCATAGTCACAAGAGTCATGAGGAACTTTATTTTTTCCTCTCCGGTAAAGGTGAATTTCAAGTAGACGGAACAGTGTTCCCAGTGGAAGAAGGTAGCGTTGTCAGGGTATCTCCTGCAGGAAAACGAAGTGTCCGTAACAACGGAACGACTCCGCTCCTCATGCTCTGCATACAATATTGCAGCAATACATTCTCACAGGAGGATGCCACTGACGGAATCATACTGAAAGAACCGGTAAAATGGAAAGTCTCTCCGAAATGATTCTAAAAAGGAACTCTAAGCAGATGACTATCTGTATAAAATCCCTGATAAAGAATATGAACATAGTGGTAGGCTGCTCCATCGGGTGCAGCTACTGCTATGCCCGTAACAACTGCCGCCGTTTCCATATTACGGACGACTTCTCCGTACCGGAATATATGGTGCGAAAGCTGCGTATCATCGACACGCCCAAGCCTCACGTATGGCTGATGACCGGAATGAGCGATTTCTCCGATTGGAAGCCTGAATGGAATGCGGAAATATTCAGACGAATGAAAAGCAATCCGCAACACGCTTATATATTCCTTACGAAATGTCCGGACAAGATCAGTTTCTCTACAGATGACGAGAATGTATGGATGGGCGTGACCGTCACGCGCAATTCCGAAAAAAAGCGGCTAGACGATTTGAAAAGAAATATCAAGGCCAAGCACTACCATGTCACTTTCGAACCTATTTTCGATGAAATCGGCGATATAGATTTCGAGGGTATCGACTGGATTGTCATAGGTACGGAGACCGGACATCGGAAAGGCAAAGTGGATTCCCGTCCCGAATGGGTGCTTCACATTGCCGACCAAGCCCAAACACAGGGCGTCCCCGTGTTTATGAAAGAGGATTTGCTGCCTATAATGGGCGAAGAAAGGATGATTCAGGAACTGCCGGAACAATTTACAAAACGCTTACAATGAATACCGAAATAATCAAAGAAATAGACGTACAGAGCGTTATGACCAAATCCTCACTGCCGGTCGGAGGATATTCGGTCAACCCTTACGTGGGCTGTCCCCACGCCTGTAAGTATTGCTACGCATCGTTTATGAAACGATTCACCGGGCATACAGAACCGTGGGGTGCATTTCTGGACGTGAAGAACTGGAAACCGATAGCCAATCCGCACAAATATGACGGAGAGCGCATTGTGATAGGTTCCGTGACGGATGGTTACAACCCGTATGAGGAGCAATTTTGCCGTACCCACAGGCTGCTCGAAGAGCTGCGTGGGAGCAACGCCGAGATTATGATATGCACTAAGTCCGACCTTGTCCTGCGCGACCTCGACCTGTTGAAGCGTTTTCCCAAAGTAACGGTGTCATGGTCGGTCAATACGCTTGACGAGCGTTTTCGTACGGATATGGACAATGCCGTGAGCATAGAACGTCGTCTGAACGCAATGCGTCAGGTCTATGAGGCGGGCATCCGTACCGTGTGTTTTGTATCGCCCATATTCCCCGGAATAACCGATATGAAGGCGATTATCGAGAAAGTGAAAGGATATGCCGATTTGATATGGCTCGAAAACCTGAATCTGCGCGGGCAGTTCAAGGGAGGGATAATGACGTATATCCGTGAGAAGCATCCCGACCTCTTTCCGTTATACGAAGAAATATACAACAAAAAGAGGCTTGATTACTGGCAGGCATTGGAACAGGACATTTCCCAATACGCCAAGGCACAGGGGTTTCCATATAGAATAAATGATTTGCCTTACGGGCGCTCGGAAAAAGGCAAGCCGGTTATCGTAAATTATTTCTACCACGAAAAGATACGATTGACTAAATGAGGGAAAGATATTGACAATATGGTATATTAATAGTGAATAAGATATTCTTTTATTGCTTATTTTACTTTAGAATAGTTAGACAACTTAGATTTTGTACTATATATTACGATAGAAGTACAATCCATGATGAATTGTACTTCTCTATATTACATCCTGAATCCTCTGGATTTTTGTTCTTTCTGCACTGAGTTACGCAGATGCTGCTGTAACTTCTCCCATTGTTCTTTGAACCATTCGCTGATTGGCTGTTGGTTTATAGTCAGCATCAATTTATTCTTATCGATCGGGCTTCGTTCAATTTTGAAAATTACATTTTTTGTTTCAAATCTCTGTCTATATTCTTCGGAATAGATTTTTCCACTACATCTGAGAGCTTCCTTTTTGTATAAAAGAGAATCAACCATCCCCTTGGTAAAACCAGTGACATAGCATAATTTTTCCATTCTCAGCATTTCTTTGAGTAATGGGAACCAGCATAATGCCTTTTCAAGCAGGGTGTTTAGCCGTGATATTTCTTTGTCTTTAGCTTCAATCTCTTTATTATGTATTCCTTGAAGATTGCGTATTTGTCTGCCGTGCTGTTCCTGCATTTGTTGCATCTGAATTTTTAATTCATCAGTAGCTTTGTCCCGGTTGGCAATCTCCTGATGTAGCTGCTCGATGTTATGTTCCAGTTCTTTCAACTTACCGCTTCCGAAAAGAGAACCTACGCTGCTGGTTATGGCAGTGGCTACATCGGTAGCTGCACTTTTGAGTTTGTCTGTACGTATCTCAGCTTTTACCTGTTTGAGTTCCTGTTCGGCAAGGCTTACCTGTTGCTCCTTGTGTCGCTTGGTTTCTTCTATACGTTGCAGTTCGGCTTTCTGCTTCTCAATGATGAAATCGTTTCGTTCCAGATGCTCTTTACCTGTGACAGCTTTTGTCTGCCCACGTTCCATTAGCAGAATATCGGAAGCAAGGGTCTGCATGGTTGCCATATCCTCGTCATTGAGCTTTCGGCTCTTCCCGGTTTCGTGGTTCATCCAGTCGAATACGATATGAGCATGATAGTTCGGCTTGAACCATCTGCTTCCTATTTGGAAGCTCTCTTTGTCTTCCGCTTCCGGCTGACCGTTCAGCCAATGCCCTTCGTCTTTATGCAGGAAAATCTGTAGCGGAGTGATGCCCCAGCGTCTTTGGCACTCTTCACCGAATTTGCGTACATCAGCCAGTGTGGTGTCCGGTCTGATAAGCAATACTCCTTCACGGATGGGTGAGCATCCCGCCACCTTGATAATCTTTCCATTCTTTCCCTTGCGTTCCCTTTCCTTTTCCTGCATGGCACGTCCGGTCTTTTCCTTGACCATTTGCTTGATATTGTCATAATGAGTTCGCAGTTCGGGAGTGCCGAAGTCGGGATTTATCCACTGTTCGTTATCGGTGGAAAGTTCGGGAACGACATAGATTCTGGACTCCCCGATATTACGCATATACTCGGCAGTCCTTCGGTTGTGTGCCTCGCTCGATGCGATGTTGCAAGGCTTGATGTGTATGCTTGATTTTGTTGCCATAGCTTCTTTTCTTTGTTTACAATTAATTTACTTTGCTCGCTTTCGCAGAGGGGTTATTTTATGAATCTCGGCTGCATTCGGCATAGGTCAAGCAAGTTTGCCTCTGCTCTCATTTGCACGAGATTTCTTAGGGGTAACCCATAAGCGGAGATTGCAAAGAGAGGGTCACTCTTTGCTCGGGGTTCTCAGGGGTGAAACGCCCTGAGTGGGTCATTAGGGCAAAGCCCTAATCCCCTCGGGAGAGCCCACAACTACGAAAGCGGAGCGTGTAGTTATAGTGGGCTATAACCGGAAGCCGCTCTTCTTCTCCGGTGATTGGCTGCGCACCCCTTTGGCGGACTGGAGCTGCCTTTTTCTTTCAACCTGTTTCTGTAAGTATTCGTTCAAGTCCTTGCATCCGCTGTAAATCTGCGAAGCGTCCCGGATGTACCGGTCTCTGCCGTATTCCATGCGGATTTGCCGGAGTGCTTCCATTCCTGCATGGTCGTTGTCGAAAAAGCAGTGGATGCGTTCGTAATTGCCCAACGGATAGAGAGCCTTGTTCACATTCGATACGGAGTTCAATACAATATAGTCCTGCCCGTCCAATTCCGGATAATTTGGGCAGCTCTCTTGTCTCAATGTCAGAAAGGAAAGGTAGTCCATGAAACCCTCGAACACATAGCAGGCAGTCCTTGCTTTTCCCGACTGTCTGATGTGGGAGATTTCCTTGGGGGCGATGCAGCCCTTGAAATAGGGGTTACGAACCTCAAACCCACCCGAACCGTTAGGGAATGCGATGGCAAAGTAACGCTTGCCGTTGTGGGTGTAACGGGCTTCACTACATTCTCTTTTTGCCAGTTCCAGATTTATTCCTCTACCTTGTAAATAGGAAAGCAGGGCAGGAGACGATAGCGGTACTATCTCCAGCTGTTGGAAGCTCGGACCGAAAGAGTCCTGCTTGCCAAAAGAGAAAGATACCGGGTGTACATGCGGTGTCTGTTCCGCAATCCGCTCCAGCAGGTAAGGTACATGGTCGGTAGCATACAGGTGTGCAGCCAGTTCAATGATACCGCCCCCTTTCCCTAAACGTAGGCTCGGTACAGAACGCCTTACTGCCTTTCGGCAGTAGGTTTTCCCGTACCTGCCCCCAAACCGTACTTGCATGTCTCCACGCATACGGCTCTCCGTTGATAACATGACTTTATTTAGCATGGCTGTGTATTTTGGCATAACACTTTTCACAGACAACCAATGTCTTCCTATGCTTTTCAAGCATCAGCCTGTCGCATTCAGTTTTTCCTTTAAGCTGATTTAGCTTTCTGACATGACGCATGACTACAGGTCCGACTTTTCCACATAATTCACATGTTCTCGCATCCAATCGCTCAGTAAGTGTCGGCTGTGGAATTGCGATTGTGTAGGATAAGTCGTTTACCTCCGTATAGTACATTGGTGGTTTACGTTTGAATCCCTCATTATAGAATTTCCTGTACCGTAATTTACCTTTTGCATCCTGATATGGCACTATAATGTCATTCCCAACCTTATATTTGTCAATGACTTTGCTTACAGTGCTATTGGTTTTTCCTGCAATGGTATGGTACATACTGTACTCCATGATGTATCCAAACTTTGAGAGCGCGTATGCCACGTTGTTGGCAATGCAGTAGTAGTTGTAGAACCCTCTGATTTCAGAGTTATATGCCGCCACTATGTCCTCGATTTTCTTCTTCATAAGATTGCCTCTGAACTTTGCAAACCAAACTTGTCGGCCATTTTCTACCTTGTATCTGATGGCGCTGTATTCTTCCAGTTTGTTCCGCACCGTTTCTATGGCGACCTTTAGGACTATCTTACCGTTGTAATAACGGGCTGGCACATTGTTCTTGTCCCGCTTGATAGCATCAGACTTACGGACTGAAACATCGAAGCCAAGAAATTTCGCGGGCTTTTGTGCGTTTGTTATCAATGTCTTTTCCTGTGACAGTTCCAGCTTGAGGTTTTCTTCCATATACTTGGTAATGTCCGACTTGATTTTAACGCACTCTGCCTTGCTTCCGATAACACCAATGAGGAAATCATCTGCGTATCTTACGTATCGAAGCCTTCTGTATGTTTCATCCATACTGTCTCTGCTCTCAATCTTTTGCCTTTCACGTCTCAGTTTCTCATACTCATCCCTAAGCTGTAATCTGACATCTGCATCCTGTATGTTCTTGATGCTTTTAAGGATGCGTTGCATCTTATCGCTAAGTTGCTTGTATTCTTTGGTGATGTGTCTTTCTTTTCCCTTATTGAAGCGTAGGGCGTATTCTTCCATATACTTGTCAAAATTATCAAGATAAATGTTTGCCAGTATAGGACTGATATTACCGCCTTGTGGAGTTCCCTTGTTTGTATTATGAAACTTCCAGTCTTCAATATATCCCGCATTCAACAACTTGCGGATAAGCCTTAGAAATCTATCATCGGCAATCCGTTTCCGCAAAGTTGCAATCAATACATTGTGGTCTATGTTGTCGAAGAATCCTTTAATGTCTCCTTCCACAAACCATTTTGTACCTGTAAATGTCTTTTGGATATGGGTCAATGCGGTATGGCAGCTTCTGTTTGGTCTGAATCCATGTGAGGTGTTTGCAAACACCTCTTCATAGACGGCTTCAAGAATCATGCGCACCACCTCCTGTACAAGTTTGTCCTCAAAGGAAGGAATTCCAAGCGGTCTTTTCTTACCGTTTTTCTTGGGTATGTATATCCTTTTTGCCGGATTAGGCTTGTAAGACTCATCTCTCAAAGATGCAATGACTTTGTTTATTCTTTGAAGACTCATCCGATTGATGGTTTTCCCATCCGTACCGGGTGTCATATTGCCTGGTTTGGCGTAAATACGCTGGTAAGCAACATGAAACATCTCCTCATTGAATAAGATACGGTACAGCCTTTCGAACTTGTAATCCGAAACTTTACCATGCTTGTTTAAAGCTTTTAATACTTGCTCAGGACTTCTCATAATGTCTCACACATTTTCCATTATTTGTATTAAGTTATCTAACTGCTTCCCTTCGCCATGTTACAAGGCTTTCCCTTGCTCGGACTACTACGGAAGCTCCGTTCCCATGTCAGATATTCAGGGTCCTATGCCCATAGCCTTACGGCATTCTGATTTAGGGAATCCCCATTTGCTTTCACAATAACTGTTTGGCTCGGCAGACTGTCGGATGCGACTTACGTTCCTATTCCACTTATTGTGGTTGCTCTGAAGCCAGCTCCTGCTCCATTGTAATTTCGGTTTACATGGGGTGCTTCAGCCCGACGTGAATCAAATACCTTTCGTCGGGGCTGGTACGTGTGCAGCAGAACTATCGTTCAACCAATCAGGCTTCATCCTTGTGTCTGTCTTTTCCTCTCGCCATGCAGTCGCAGCTTGGTATTTAGCTGACTAATGACTTTACCGACATGCTTTTGTCACCTTTGGATTTCTCCTCCAGCTAAGTCGTTGAGGATAGGTCTGTTGAACTCTAACCTAATCTCTTGCCATAGAGATATTTATTGTGTAGCCTATATGGGCGCATCGAAGTCGTACCACTGGTTGCGTTCGGTGTTCACTTTGAAGGAAGCCTCTGTTTCTTCCCTCAAGGGAGATTTGTACCAAAGGTTGATACCCTGCTGTTTGACGGGTGAATACCCCAGGCTGTGCAGGTAGTCAGCCAGATTGATTTGTTTTGCAGTCTCGATGTTCATAAGGAAATCGTTTTTAGTGAGTGCTTTGATTATTTCTCTTTTTGCCCGCAACTCTTAAAAGTATGCGGTCAGTACAATCACTTCACTAAACTCCTAATATATAGACCCCCGGAATAAAGTGAAGTGATTTGTCTGTTTCTGAAATCACTTCACTAAATTGTCGTATATATAGGATACGGGAATAAAGTGAAGCGATTTTCGGGATTGTCGGCTAATAGTGGTAATCGGGCTTGAAGGAATACTTCCTGCCGTTTTCCTGCACTATCATCCGTTTGTTGCGCAGCATGGTGATAAGCGCCACTGCATTCTGGTGATTCAGTCTAACCCCTTCTGCCAGATAAGTCCTGATTAAGGTGTCTTCCAGCTCCTTGTAGCCGTATTCCTCTTTCAGTGCAAAAGCGGCTTCCAGTGCGGCACGGTGCTGCGGTTCTGAAATATCCTTGTAAGGGTCAAACTTTTCCACCGAGGGTCTTCCCGGCTTCCTTGCTTCCGGCTTGTAGCCTTCCGCAAGTTCGGGCAGGGCTCTGTCGTTGATGCAGAATGCAAAAGGCTCGAAATCCATCGCCCGGATGTGCATGGCGGAAACATGGCTGATGTCGCTGTTCCCCTTGTCCTTTTCCACCAGCAGGACTGTTTCCGCCTTGTTGTTCAGTTCCGTACCAATGTGCCCTCTTGCGTTCTCATCCCCCTTGTTCTGATGCAGTATCGTATGGATATGAATCTGCCTGTCGTCCGTCCACTGCATCAGCTTGGATATGATGCGGGTGGATTCACCGGGGCTGTTGATGTCGTACACCATATCCCGGATGCCGTCTATGATGACCAGCCCAATATCCGGTGAGTGGTAGATAGCCTGTTCTACAATGCTGATGCGCTGTTCCGGGGTGTATTTTCTCAAAGCGAGAAACTCCAGATAACCGCTGTCCCTGTCATCGGGCAATCCTGCCATCCGCAGGATCCGCTTCATCACTTTCAGGCAGTGGTAGGGGCTTTGCTCCGTATCTATATAAAGCACTTTCCGCTTTTCCTCGGGCAGTTCAGCCGCATATCGTAACACGGTACCGTTCTTCAATGCAGCGGCTACGATAGCCGATACATTGAAGGTTTTCTTGCTCTTGGCTTTGCCGATGGATGCGCTGAAATTGCCCAGCGTCCCGATGACAGAGCCGTGTACTTTCAGAATTTCGGGGGCTTTTTCGTAGCATCTTGACAGACTTAGCCGGGATTCCTGCCAGAGGATAACGGCTTGTTCGGGTGATATTTCTTTTATATAGTCCATAATCACCTCCTTTATCTGCGTCCTCCGGTTTTCTTGCCAGCCAGTTCCAGCGCCAGTTCCGCATCCACGATAATCTTGCGTCCAATCTGGGTAATGGCTTTGTCTATCTTTCCGCTTTTCTTGATGCGGTTGGCTGTGGGCAGGCTGCACCCGAAAAGCTTGGCTATGCCGAGTATGCCGTACACGTACTTTCTTTCCGTGTCGGTGGTCGGCTGCGGTTGCGCCTCTGCCTGTACCGAAGCGTGTCTGCTTAGAAAAAGGAACTCTTCGCCTGTCATCTGCCAGACGGGTTTCACTAACAGTTCTTTGAGGTTGTTCATCGTCCGTATGATTACTTGTTTGACAATAGCCCTGCGCACAGGCTGTTTCTTCTGTTCTCGAACGATGCAAAATTAGGTAGGGTTTTGAGTGGTAAGTATGTGGATGATAGATATGGATTGTTCTGTTATATCGCTGAATATCAAGAAATAAAAATACCACTCAAAAATTATTTTGAGTGGTATAAGTGGTCATGTCGTAAAATATATTGGAATATCACGGGTTATCGGAATATTCCGTCCATTTCCTTGGCGAACTTTTGGTTGGGAATACTGGGTAAATCGGAAACGGGTTCCCTGTACTTGGACTTGTAATAGTCTTCATCAATATCCAGGTGTTTCAGGATGGCTTCCTTCCATTTGTCCTTATCCTGCCCCGGCAACTGCTCCCTCATCAGGGAAATCAGATAGCATACCCGTATCTTTTCCCTTGGCTTTATTTTCAGTACGCACTGGCAGGGATGCAGATTCATGCAGGCATAGAAATCCGGTGCGGTAATGTCTTCAAACTGTTCCCCTGCACAAACTTCATGAATTAGGGAAATCAGCTTCATGCTGAAATATTCAGGCAATCCGGCAGTCGTAGCTGTAGTCGATGCGGTTGTAGTTTCAGCTTCCGGCTGGCTGTCTGTACGGCTCTGCCTGTCTGCTTCGTTCGGTTGGCTTTCTTCGTCCGGTACATATTTGGTCAGGATGCCCATGAAGTGTACGCTAAGCAGGTAGATGTCGTCGCAACGGTTTTTCATGTATTGCCGGGCTTCTTTCCAGAGAAGGGTTTGCTGCTCATAAAGATGCTCCAGTTGGGCTTTCTCCCTTTCATATTCAGCCTTGCAACGCTCATATTCTCTTTCCGCCAGCTTTTCTTCTTCGGGTGTATGCTCTCGGTAGCCAATGGAATCATAGCGGTTGTTGGCTTCGTTCATCGGTTTGCGCAGCCTGTTTACCACTTCCATCTCTTCCTTGATGGTTTCCTTGTAGCGGTCTGCGTATTGGTAGCATACACGTATGATCACTTCGTCATGGAGAAGGCGGTAAGATTCATAAAGCCGTATGTATTCTTTGACTTCCTTTTTCAGACTTTTCAGCAGCAGGGTACATGGTTCTGGCGGTGTATGCAGCACCAGTTCAAGGATAGCTTGCTCAAAAGCCTTTATATCGCTCCATTTCGAGTAGAAATCAACGATGAATTTCTGCTTTTCAAAAGAGAAAGTATGGCTTACAATCCAATCTTTGCAGATTCTGTTCAGCTCCCCGTATTGAGGAATGAGGGTTGTTATCGTTTTCTGCATGGCATACTCTTATTATTGGGGATCCTTGTCAAGGAAAGAAGCCAGTTCTTCTTCCACTTCTTCTACGCTGGGCAACGCTGATTTCAATTTCTCGGGAATCGCCTTGCTCAATTGGTAATCGCTGATGCCGATGGGCTGGTCATAGCCGGAAAGGGCATACTGGGCAACCACTTCGTCCTTTCCTCTGCACAACAAAAGACCGATGGTCTTGTTGTCGTGTTCTCCTCTCAACTTATCATCCACCACGTTGATGTAAAAGTTGAGTTGTCCGGCATATTCCGGCTTGAAAGGAGTGGCTTTCAATTCTATGACAATATATGCGTGCAACGGAATGGAATATAGAATCAGGTCGGCAAAGAAATCGCTGTTTCCGACTTGGAAGTGCTTCTGCCGGGCAACGAAGGCAAAACCGTTGCCCATTTCCAACAGGTAGCGGGTAACGTGTTTCACCAGCTGTTCTTCAATATCCCTTTCGTCTGCTTTTTCTTTGGCTCCTGCCAAATCAAAGATGTACGGGTCTTTGAGTAGGTAATTGGCAAGGTCGCTTTGTGGAGCCGGAAGTGTGGTCGTGAAATTGTTTACCTTGTTGTTGCTGATTTGTCGGCTATACAAATCACTGTCAATTTGCATTTTCAATACATTGCTGCTCCATCCCATTTCCACAGACTGCTTCATGTACCAGTAGCTTAGACCTAAAGGTAGCGAACTGTCAAGTATAGTCATTTGGCTTGTCCAGTTTATTTTGGCTATAGGAGAGGTCAAGAAAACTTCTTCTATTTCCCTGATTCCCATCCTGTAAATGGCAGACACGGTTTTTCCCACATCTTCAAATTGCGCAGGAACTTCCTGCGTAATTGCTAATGATTGACAATCAATCGATTGTATTTGCGCAGTAAGTTCCTGCGTAAATTGCTTGTCATTCAGTTTTAATACTTCATTGGTCACACTCTGTATGGTTGGGACAGACAGGCTTGCATCTGTTTCTATGAAACTTTGCAACGCTCTTAAAGGATATGCTTTTGCAAACTGGCACATATAGGTAAGGTTACGTTCCGAATAGCCTTTCTTTTCAGGGTAATGCAGTCGGATAGCCTTTGCCAACTGCTTGATGATTTTGCTTCCCCATCCGTGCAGCTGCTGGTGATAAAGGATGTAATTGCCTATCTTCCAGTAATGGAACAGCATTTGTGCATTGGCTGCAACAATCAGCCTTACTTGTGCCTGTTCTATTTCCGAACCGACCGCTTGTATGAATGCATCAAAATTCGTTTTCTCTATGTTGGATTCCTTGTTGCTCATATTGTGATGATAATTTCTACAAATATAGTCATTGATAACTATCTATGAAACTGTTTGATACTTTTATAGTTGATTAAACTTGTTCATGGCATTTGCCTTAATATCATCCGCTATGTCAATGTAGGGTTTCATAGCTTTGTAGTCGCTGTGTCCCGTCCATTTCATGACCACCTGTGCCGGGATTCCGAGAGCCAGCGCATTGCAGATGAATGTCCTTCTTCCTGCATGGGTACTGAGCAAAGCGTATTTGGGTGTGACTTCATCAATACGTTCATTTCCCTTGTAGTAGGTTTCCCGTACAGGCTCGTTGATTTCTGCCAGTTCGCCCAGCTCTTTCAGGTAATCGTTCATCTTCTGGTTGCTGATGACGGGCAGAGCCATGTAATTCTCGAAATGGATGTCCTTGTATTTGTCCAGTATGGCTTTGCTGTATTTGTTCAGTTCAATCGTCAGGCTGTCGGCAGTCTTGACTGTGGTTATTTCGATGTGGTCGGACTTCACATCGCTTCTTTTCAGATTGCGAACATCCGAATACCGCAAACTCGTAAAGCAGCAGAACAGGAAAACATCACGCACACGTTCCAGGTATTGCTTATCCTTGGGTATCTGGTAGTCTTTCAGCTTGTTCAGTTCATCCCAAGTCAGGAAGATTACTTTTTTCGAGGTGGTTTTCAGTTTCGGTTTGAATGTATCGTATGCAATGTTCTGATGATGTCCTTTCTTGAAGCTCCAGCGCAGGAACCATTTGAGGAATCCCATTTGCTTGCCGATGGTGCTGTTTCTCATATCCTTGGTATCACGCAGGAAGTTGACGTATTCGTTCAATCCAAACTCGTCGAAATAGTTGAACGTTGCATCCTCCTTGAACTCTTTGAGGTGGTTCCTCACTGCTGCAAATTTTTCATAGGTGGATGCCGTCCAGTTATTCTGGTTACCGCACTCTTTTACAAACTCATCGAATACCTCCCAAAAGCTGACAGGGGCTTCTTCCGGCTGTTCTTCGCTGGTGTCTTTCATTCTCATGTTGAAAGCTTCCTTCAACTGTTGGGTCGTTGGCATGACCTCCTGCACCTCAAATTCCTTGAAAATATTCTGGATTTCGGCATAGTATTTCAGCAAGTCCGTATTGATTTCGGCTGCACTCTGCTTTAGCTTGTTGGTACATCCGTTCTTTACCCGCTGCTTGTCTGCATCCCATTTGGCTACGTCAATCCGGTAGCCCGTTGTAAACTCGATGCGTTGGCTGGCAAAGATGACACGCATACGGATGGGTACGTTCTCTACGATTGGCACACCGTTCTTTTTCCGGCTCTCCAATGCAAAAATGATGTTGCGCTTGATATTCATAATTGGGTGCGTTTGAAATTCTACACCCAAATATACACCCAATTATTGAGATAGCAAAAGACATTTAGAAACATTTAGTTTTACTCTATGTTGTAATTTGCACTTGATTATCAGTTGTTTGCGGTTTTATGAGATTCTGTGAAAGTATAAGTTCGAGAGCCTGTCTCTCCGCTTCAATTAATAGATAAATCCCTGTAAAGTAGTACTTTACGGGGATTTTTTTTGTGTATGTGAATAAGATAAGCATAAAAAGGAGCGGTTTCTGTTGAAATAGAAAATAACACTATTTGAACTGTTTATTTTAGAATAAACACTCTTTTTTTAGATTAAATTTATCGGTTTAAAGAATATTATTCCAAAATGCTTATTATCAGTTAAATATCTGTTTTTATCTACTGTCAGATTTCAGTTTTTATATCTACCTTTGTTCTTATTGTACGAGATTTGATAGTTATAATATTAATGAATAGAATGATGAAAAAACAGACCCAAGCGATTCATACACAGTTCCAAAGAAGAGATTCTTACAATTCTCTCAGTATGCCGGTTTACCATACAGCGGCTTATGAATTTGACAATGCCGATGACATGGCTGATGCTTTTTGCGGGCGGACAGATGCTCCGGATTACTCCAGAGTGATGAATCCCACAGTGACTTTTTTTGAGAATAAGGTGAAGGAACTTACGGGGGCAGCAGAAGTCATAGCCCTCAATTCCGGTATGGCGGCTATTAGTAATACATTATTTTCAATTGCAGCTGCAGGAAAGAATATAGTTACATCGCGTCATTTGTTTGGTAATACTTATTCGTTTATTGCTGGTACATTGTCCCGCTTCGGGGTGGAACCTAGATTGTGTGATTTGACAGACATTGGAGCAGTAGAGAAAGTAGTAGACAGTAATACCTGCTGCATTTATATGGAGATTATCACCAATCCGCAGATGGAAGTGGCGGATTTACAGGCGCTCTCACGGATAGTTCATGAAAGGGGAATTCCTCTCATCGTTGATACTACGCTTATTCCTTTCACAGAATTCGATTCACATAGCTTAGGGGTAGATATTGAAGTGGTTTCCAGTACCAAATATTTATCAGGGGGAGCCACTTCCATTGGTGGTTTAGTAATTGATTATGGTACATGTCCGGGATTCGGTAAACGTATGCGTACAGAGATGTTACTCAATCTGGGAGCTTATATGACTCCTCATGTGGCCTATATGCATACTATCGGATTGGAAACATTGGACGCGCGATATCGGATACAGTCTGCCAATGCCGCTATGTTGGCTGGTAAGCTTCGCATATTATCTGCTGTCAAACGTGTGAATTATGTGGGGCTGAAGGATAATCCATACTATGCTTTGGCACAAAGACAGTTTGGTCCGACTGCCGGTGCTATGATTACGATAGACCTGGAAAGTAAAGAGGCATGCTTTGCTTTCATCAACCGACTGAAATTGATACGTCGCGCTACTAACTTGTTTGACAATAAGACGCTTGCTATTCATCCTGCAAGTACTATTTTTGGACCGTTTACTGATAAACAGCGACAGGACATGGATGTGTTGGATACGACTATCCGTTTCTCAATTGGTTTGGAGGATGTGGATGATCTGTTTGACGATGTCAGACAGGCTTTGGATAATAAAAAGGATTAGAAGCAAAAATCCAAAAGTCATATACGAAACTGTAAATATACCGCAAATATGGTATATAAAATGCCATTCATACGGGATTTATCAGTTTGTATATATCTAATACCTTTGCCCCATCATTTTAACAGTAAACAATAATGGGTAAAAGGATTCATTTATTTTTGCTTGCTCTTGCAATAGGAGTGATACAAGGGGCAGCACAGGTGACAACAGTGCGGGGCATCGTCACCACAGAAGAAGATGGGGAGCCGGTTATCGGTGCCTCAGTTATAGTAAAAGGAACTGCATTGGGTACCGTAACTGATGTCAACGGGAGATTTGAACTGAGTGGACTCCCGCCATCAGCCACCCGGCTGCTAATCTCTTACATTAGTCTGATGGCAAAAGAGGTAGCTATTGCACCACAGGTATCGGTAACACTGAAGAGTGATACGCATCTGCTGGATGAGGTAGTAGTAACGGCTTTGGGTATTTCACGCGAGAAAAAGGCATTGGGCTATACGGCACAGGAAGTAAAACAGGATGCTTTGGTGCAAGGGAAAGATAATAATCTGTTAAATTCGTTGAGTGGTAAGATAGCTGGCGTGCGTATTACCAATACACAAGGAGATGTTGGTTCCAGTCGCATCGTTATTCGTGGTGAAACTTCTATTGCAGGTGAGAATCAACCGCTTTTTATTGTGGATGGAATCCCAGTGGATAATTCGCAGCTTAATGCACGTTCCAGCGGACGTGATTTTAAAAATGCAATAGCAGACCTGAATCCGGAAGACATAAAAACACTTACTGTATTGAAAGGTCCGAATGCCGCTGCCCTTTATGGTGCGCGTGCTGCTCACGGTGCTATTGTCATCACTACTAAGGGAGGAGACAAAAGGCAGAAAGGGATAGGGATTACATTACATTCTTCCACGCAAGTCTCTTTTGTTGCTACCTTGCCGGAGTTTCAAAATCTTTTTGGACAAGGGGCAGGGGGACGGTTCAGTTATGTAGATGGCAAGGGTGCAGGTGTGAATGATGGGGTAGACGAAAGCTGGGGGCCACGTCTTGATATTGGTTTGTTGATTCCTCAGTTCGATAGCCCATTGGACGCTGACGGTAATCGTGTGGCTACTCCTTGGGTATCCCATCCCAACAATGTACGCGATTATTTTCGCATGGGTATTTCTACAAACAACGGTATTTCTATTGCCCGTGGAGACGACAAATACCAGTTCCGTGTAGGATATAACTACGAAAAACAAGTCAGTATCGTTCCTGATGCTGGAACTAATAAGACGAATATCAGCTTAAATACGGATTACCATCTGGCAAAATGGATTGTGGTGGGAGCTACGGCCAATTACATCGTTTATACAGCTCCCAGTTTACCGGGGTCAGCTACCCCCTCGGGCAGTAACGTACGTTCTAACAGTCCTATGCTTCAGTTCTTGTGGTTCGGACGTCAAGTGGATACGAACTCATTGAAGGCGGACTATACTCGCAACTGGAATTCAAGCTATTACGACAATCCTTTTTGGAGTGCTTCTTATAATACACAGAGTCAGGAACGTCATCGTCTGATAGGTGATCTGCATGCCGAATTCCGTCTGACAGATGGGTTGAATGTGCGTTTCCGTACTAGTACCGACTGGTATAATGACCGGAGGAAATCCAAAGTAAAATGGGGGAGTGCAGGTGCCGGTTCGCCTTACGGCAGTTATGCTGAAGATGCCTATACGGTGAAAGAGAATAACACAGAAGTATTGGCGACTTATATCAAACAGTTGAATAAAAATTGGGGAATTGACGCTCTTCTGGGTTTTAATGTACGTAACAAACAATATGAGAATAATTATCAGGCTGCTCCCCGTTTGGCGGTTGCTGATCTTTATACATTGACTAACTCGCGTGATCCGCTCACTTCGTCCAATGATTTCTACCGTTTACGGCAATATGGTCTTTACGGTTCCATACAACTGGATTACCGTCGTTGGGCTTTCTTGAATATAACAGGACGGAACGATTGGTCGTCTACACTACCTGTGGACAACAATTCTTATTTCTATCCTTCGGTGACGGCTAGTGTGTTGCTTTCTGAAGCTTTCGGGTGGAGAAGTAAAGCTGTTAACTACCTAAAAATACGTGGAGGATGGTCTCAAGTGGGAGCAGATGCCAATCCTTATCAATTGGCAACGGTCTTTACTTCAGAAACAGCTTTCAATGGGAATCCACTTCAAAGCTCTTCTACCATTGGTATGAATCCGAATCTAAAACCGGAGAAGACGTCATCTATAGAAGCTGGTTTCGAGGCGGCTTTTTGGGACAATCGCCTATACTTGGATTTCACTTACTATAAGACCGATAGTCGTAATCAAATATTGAAACTAGCTACTACTGCTGCCAGTGGGTACACGTCGCAGGTGCGTAATGCCGGACATATCCGTAATCGTGGCTATGAAATACAATTGGGCGCTGTTCCTATACAAACATCGAAAGGGTTTCGTTGGAATCTGGATTTGAATTATGGTGCCAACAGCAGCAAGGTTGTCAAATTGGATGATGAAGGTTTGATTACGAGTTACCAGCTCTACTCGTCTGGTATTCAGATACTGGCTTCAGTGGGCGAAGCTTATGGAACCCTGTTCGGCACTTCATACGTGCGTGATGCTAATGGAAACGTTGTGGTGGATGCTAACGGTCTGCCTAAGATTTCGACCACTAATAAAACGTTGGGGAAGTTTACGCCCGACTGGACAGGCGGTATCAGTAACACTTTCAGTTATCGTTCGTTAAGTCTTTCTTTTCTGATAGATGCAAGTGTAGGTGGTTCTATTTTTTCCAACACTAATAAAACTGGAAAATATACCGGTGTATTAGCTAACACATTATCGGGCCGGGATGCCGAGCACGGTGGCTTGTGGTATTATACTGACGCCATGGGTAACAATGTACGATTATCAGAATCTCCTTCTTATTCCGTATCCTCCGATGGACTTTACTATGCCCAGGTCAATGGGCAATCCACCCGTGTGTATCAGGATGGCATTATGGTAGAAGGAGTGACGGAAAGTGGTTCTAAGAACGAAGAGGTTGTATCTGCTGAGAAATACTACCATCGTATTTATAGTATTGCTGAAGCTAATGTATATGATGCTTCTTACGTGAAACTGCGAGAAGTCGCTTTGAGTTACCGTCTACCTCGCTTGTGGACGCAGAAACTGCATTTGCAAGAAGCTTCCGTTACACTGACGGGACGTAACTTGTGGACTATTTATAAGAGCGTCCCTAATATAGATCCGGAATCGGCTTTGACTACTGGAAATGCACAAGGAGTAGAAGCCTATTCATTGCCTACAACACGTTCCTTTGGTGTGAACCTTTCCGTGAAATTCTAAATGTGAACCTTTAAATAATAGGATAAGATGAAAAGAAGAATATATTTTTTATATATAATATGGGTACAAGTGGTTGCCATTTCTCTATCATCGTGTGATGATGAATTGACTGATATCAACCGCAACCCCAATGCCACTGAAAATCCACAGCCGGCTTATTTACTTGCCGCTGCACAGTATCATGCCGCCAATCTTTATTGGGGAAGTAGTACGAACTATAATTCTACTCTGTTGTGGGTGCAACATTGGGCTAAAATACAATATACAGAGCCAGATTGCTATAATGTGGATAATGGTAGTTTTACCACTACGTGGGACACCGGCTATGCAACGCTAATAACTGACTTGAATGCTATTATCAGTTCGGAACTCGGAAATGATAATTATCGAGGGATAGCTACAGTGTGGCGTTCGTGGGTTTACCTGTTGCTGACCAATCTGTATGGAAATATACCATACAGTGAATATGCACAAAGTGTAACACCCGCTTATGATTCACAAGAGACTGTTTTGCGCGGGCTTTTGGAGGAGTTGATTGCTGCTGACCAGTTGCTTTCTACCACAGGAGGAACGGTAGAAGGGGATTTGATTTACGGAAATGATATTACCCGCTGGAAACAATTGGCCCACTCCCTACGGCTACGTATCGCCCTCGAATTAGCTGACCGAGATGAGGATACAGCGCGTCGGGTTATTGCTTCCCTTTGGGATAATCGTAACAGTGTAATAGATAGCAATGATGCTATAGCCCGTTTTGTTTTTACTTCTTCACCACAATGGAATCCATGGGCATCTGCTTTCAATTCACGTGATGATCAGCGGGTATCAAAAACGTTGATTGATAAACTGAATGAATGGAATGATCCGAGAATTGGAATTTTAGCCCAGCTACCTCAAGACGAAAGTGTGAAAAACTATGTAGGAGCTGCCAATTCCTTATCTGCTGATGCCGCTAATAATCAGGGATTTAATAAAGTTTCCCGTCCCGGTACTTATTTTTTGAAAGATAGCTCTCCGGCTGTATTTTATACGTATGCCGAGGTCTTGTTTATCTTTGCAGAATCCGCTGCACGCGGCTGGATAACGGCTGATGCGGAAACGCTCTACCGCGAAGCTATTACTGCTTCATTGAATCAGTTTGGCATTATAGACAATCGTATAATCGATTCCTATTTACAGCAGGAGGCAATTCGGTTCGACGCCGCACATTGGTATGAATCTATCGGATGGCAGAAGTGGATCGCTTATTATGGACAGGGACCCGATGCTTTCACTGACTGGCGTAGGCTCGGTTATCCCCAGCTTATCCCTGGTCCCGATTCCGTTTTGGGTTCCGGAGAGTTACCTCGTCGCTTTTTTTATCCCGTAACGGAACAATCACTGAATGGTAAGCAGTATCAGATTGCCATATCCCATCAGGGAGCAGATGAGATTACTACCCGTTTGTGGTTTGATGTAGCTAATAAAGAACGATGATACCTCCGTGTCTCCGGGCTGCAATATGCGTTTGAAAAATATCCGTTGAATTTAAAAATCAGAATAACAATGAACACTGACATTACATTTATCATAGCAGATAATCAGGATATAACCAGAATGGGAATGCATGGATATATTTCCGCTATATTCAGTGGATGTCGCATGATAGATGTGACAGACAAGAAAGAGCTCATGCTTGCATTGGTAGAATGTAATGACAGTGTCGTTATACTTGACTATACACTGTTTGACATCAATGGTATAGAAGAGTTTCTTATTATAGAAAAACGTTTTCCGAGAGTTCGTTGGATATTGTTTTCCAATGAATTGAGCGAAGACTTTATTCGTAGGATGAGTATAGAAAGGAATATTGGTATGATTTTGAAAGAGAACTCCGGTGAGGAAATTCATTCTGCATTGATGTGTACAGCACACGGGGAACGATTTCTTTGTCATCAGATAACCAATTTATTGATAATCGGTTCCGACAAACCGGAAATTCATTCTGTTTTGACTGTTACAGAGATTGACATTCTTAAATTGATAGCACATGGGAAATCCGTGAAAGAAATAGCATTGGAAAGAACCTCAAGCATTCATACTATTATCACCCACAAAAAGAATATTTTCCGGAAGTTGGGTGTGAATAATGTATATGAAGCAACTAAGTATACTTTACGCGCCGGGCTGATTGAAATGGTAGAATATTATATATGATATTCAGAAGAGTGTTAGGATAAGAGTTAAGAAGAATTTGTAGGCAGGAAAATTCTCTGTATCTTTGCCCGCATGGCAAAAAAAGGTGAGTTACATATAAGAAATAAGCACAATGGTCAGTATGATTTTCCATTGTTGATGGAAAATTATCCTCCATTAAAGAGGTTCGTATCGCTCAATCCCCTCGGAATACAAACTATAAACTTTTTTAATCCGCAAGCGGTGAAAGCTTTGAACAAAGCATTATTGGTAACTTATTATGGCATCCGCTATTGGGACATACCGAAGCAATATTTGTGTCCGCCTATTCCCGGAAGGGCGGATTACATTCATTATATTGCCGATCTTATCCAGCCGAACGGAACAACACCGGATTTACCGGCGGGAGATGCTAATGGTCAGAAGTCAAAATGTAGATGTCTGGATATTGGGGTAGGTGCAAATTGTATTTATCCGATCATAGGCCACACTGAATATGGATGGACTTTCGTTGGTACTGATATTGATCCGGTTTCGATAGAAAATGCACGAAAGATAGTGACTTGCAACCCTGTGTTGGCTCATAAGATTGACTTGCGACTTCAGAAAGACAGTAAGAAGATTTTCGATGGAATTATTATGCCTGATGAGTATTTTGATGTGACAATATGCAATCCTCCGTTTCATAGTTCGCGTGAAGAGGCGGAAGACGGAACGTTACGCAAATTAAGCAGTCTGAAAGGTACGAAGATAAATAAAGTGCAGTTGAATTTCGGTGGGAGTGCGAATGAACTTTGGTGCGAGGGCGGAGAAGTTCGTTTCTTATTGAATATGATTTCCGAGAGCCAAAAATATCAGAAGAACTGCGGATGGTTTACGAGTTTGGTTTCTAAAGAAAAGAATCTGGAAAAGTTATATGCCAAACTAAAATCGGTGAATGTGTCCGAATATAAAGTTATTCGAATGCAGCAGGGAACTAAAAGTAGCAGGATATTAGCTTGGCGATTTTCTACCAACTCATAACAATGAGTGAATATCGAACTGTTATTTGTTTAACCTATTAATTAAATAGAATATTATGGAAACCAATTACATCACTTTGACAAAGGAGAATATTGCAAATGAACATATATGCTGTGCTTTTTCAGATAAGAAATGCAAGGATAGTTATGAACTGAAAAAAGAATGGCTGAAGAAAGAGTTCGATAACGGCTATGTGTTCAGACGTATTGATGAACGGGCAAAAGTGTTTATCGAATACGGTCCTGCTGAAAAAGCATGGGTTCCGGTGAATGCTCCCAATTATCTGATGATAAACTGTTTCTGGGTGTCAGGTAAATATAAAGGTTGCGGACATGGTAAGGCATTATTGCAGTCTGCCATTGATGATGCAAAATCGCAGGGGAAAGATGGGCTTGTCACAGTGGTGGGCACTTCTAAATTTCATTTTATGAGTGACACGAAATGGCTGTTGCGACAAGGTTTCCAAACAATAGAAAAACTCCCTTACGGATTCAGCCTTTTAAGTTTGAAACTAAACCCGGCTGCTCCTGATCCTTCTTTTAATGATTGCGTGTTGAGCGGTGAGTGTCCGGATAAGGATGGAATAGTCGTTTATTATACCCATCGCTGCCCGTTTACGGAGTTTCACGTTCGCGGTTCTTTAGTCAGTGCTGCTGCGAGCAAAGATATTCCATTGAGAATAATTGAATTAGAAAGTATGAAACAGGCGCAAAACGCACCTACTCCGGCTACTATATTTACTCTTTTTTATAATGGTAAGTTTGTAACGACTGACTTAAGTGTATGTCTTGAAGGGCGATTGGGTAAAGCGTTGGGGCTGTGATTCAGATGAATAGATGACTTGGAACCACGTTACATCTCTAATATGTTTAGCTAATGTTTCTTATTTTTATTTTGCAAATTTAAATTGTGTCTGCACGTTCTATAGAAAATATATACCTTTGGATCATTAATGATTAAACACGATTAAGAGTTTTATGCGTTTTTGGGTATGTATTTTTGTGCTTCTATTTGTACACAATCAATTTTCGAGGGCTGATAAAATTATAAATAATGACTCTTTATATACAGAAAAATATATCAGAGATATTTATATATCTAACCCCAAACGTGCTTTACAGTTATTGGATGAGGCAGAATCCAGAAGAGCCTTCCCTCTGCGTCTGATTAATGAATTGCGCAGTTTGTCATATCGTAATATGTATATGAATAAACTAGCTTTTATGTATGCAAGGAAGTCATACTTGCTTGATTCCATCTCTCAAAAAGAACCTAAGCACATGTTGAAGATGACGGTTTATTTAGCTGAACTTTCATCTTTAATGAGTAAATATAATGAGAGCATGCATTATGCTCTTAGTGGAATTATGCAGGCGCAAAAACTGAAGGACAGAGAGGCGGAAGCCAGATTACTTTTTTGCATAGGGGAGAATAATTGGAGGTTGTCATTGAAAGATGAGGCGTATAATTATTTTGACCGTACGATTGAATTACTGCGTGGGTCAAAGGATGTGAGAGAAATGATGCTGCTTTCCTATTATTATGGAGCGGAGATGGGATTTTTAATGACAGATTCCCGTATTGATGAAGCTTTGGCTCTTGCTTATGAACGCGAAAAACTTCTTAAAAAATTAGAGAAAGTACCGGAGGTTCCCGAAGGTTACATTGATGGTCAATATAGCTATTTATATGCAAAATTGACCTATATCTCTTATTTAGAAAAGAAATATGCGCAAGCAGAAGGATATTATCAAAAATATCTGGCAATGAAAGAATCTCATACTCCGGATGGCAAGATGTATTCGATTCCTTATTTGATTCTTTCCAAACAATATGAGAAAGTACTAGACAACAGTAAGGACTTTAAAGAACTGTTGAGGACACAACGAGATACCTTGAACGCTCAATATCTTGCTGTACTTAATAAGGAAGTACAAGCATATCTGGGTATGAATCGTTATAAAGAAGCTGCAGAAATACGTGAAACCATCATTGCGATAACGGATAGCATTAACAGTAACGACAGGAAAAATGCTGCATTAGAATTGAACGCGATGTACGGTGCTTCCGAAAAAGAAGAATACATCGCCGAGCAAGCCTCACAGCTAAAAATAAGGAATGTTTCACTCTGCTTTTTGGCGTGTATTGTAGTGCTGACCCTGTTTATACTTTGGCGTTTGTGGCGTTTCAACCATATAATAGAGTATAAAAACCGGATGCTTGCCAAACTGATAAACGAGAAATTAGCTGACAAAAAAGATGGTAATCAGTTATTGGAAGTGTACGAGGAACAGGAGGTTTCATCAGAACTGGAACCTGAATTGATTTCTCCAGAGGAACAGGATGAACTTTTGGACGAAACAGACAAAGAAAGTGGGGAAGAAGAGGAGAACAAGAAAATATTCCAGGAATTAAACCATACAGTCGTTCAGAAACAGCTATATCTTTCTCCAGAGCTCTCAAGAGAAGATTTAGCGCAGATTGTACATCTGAATAATGCACGTTTTGCCCGGATGATAAGAGAATGCACCGGAACTAATTTCAATGGGTACATCAACGGACTGCGTATTAATTATGCAATCAAACTAATGAAAAAATATCCTAACTATACCATACGTGCCATCGCTGATGAGTCCGGATTTAATAGCGCTCCAATTTTATATAACCTTTTTAAGAAAAAGACAGGAATGACTCCTTATGAATTTAAAAAAGCGCAGGACACATTGAGGAATTAAATAGTTCTACTAAACAATTTTCGTTTTTCCCGGTTTATCTATTGATAACTAAATATTAATGGAAATGATACAGGTAAGGATAAAGAGGGTTTACGAAGATTTTTCAGAAACAGATGGATACCGGGTGTTGGTAGATAAATTATGGCCACGCGGAATGAAGAAAGAATGGTTGAAATACGATTATTGGGCAAAAGACATAACACCATCCCCTACATTACGTAAGTGGTTTCATGAAGATATTCTCGGACATTGGGGAGATTTCGTCACGCAGTATCAAAAAGAGCTGGATGCTTCTCCTGCAATGACTGATTTTCTAATTCTTATCAAACCCCATCCTGTGGTCACTTTACTTTATGCTTCTAAAGAACCTGTGTATAATCATGCCCGAATCCTTCGCGATTATCTGGAAATGCGTCTGAAAGAGTGAAATTAAAGTAATTTTTATCTGTTTACGCTTTCTGTCGTTCACTCAATTTCCTACCTTTGTAATCTAAATCAAAATCGTGTAATCATGAAGTATAAATTATTAGTTCTTGATGTAGACGGAACGCTCCTCAATGATGCGAAAGAAATTAGCAAACGTACATTGGCCGCTTTGTTGAAAGTTCAACAAATGGGAGTACGTATCGTATTGGCATCCGGCAGACCGACTTATGGCTTAATGCCACTGGCTAAGATGCTCGAACTTGGAAACTATGGAGGTTTTATTCTTTCCTATAATGGCTGTCAGATAATCAATGCGCAAAATGGCGAGATTCTGTTTGAACGCAGGATCAATCCCGAAATGTTGCCTTATCTGGAAAAGAAAGCCCGCAAAAATGGCTTTGCCATATTCACTTATCATGATGATACGATCATAACGGATTCTCCAGAAAATGAACATATCTGTAACGAAGCCCGGTTGAATAACCTGCAAATAATCAAGGAAGAAGAATTTTCTGCAGCCGTCGACTTTGCTCCTTGCAAATGTATGCTGGTCAGTGACGATGAAGAAGCGCTGGTGGGACTGGAAGATCATTGGAAAAGAAGACTGAATGGAGCGTTGGACGTATTCCGTTCGGAACCTTATTTTCTGGAAGTAGTTCCTTGCTCCATTGATAAAGCCAATTCTCTGGGAGCTTTGCTGGAAGTATTGAATGTGAAGCGTGATGAAGTGATTGCTATTGGAGACGGTGTGTGTGATGTGACAATGATTCAACTGGCAGGACTAGGAGTAGCTATGGGACATTCACAAGATTCCGTGAAAGTTTGTGCCGATTATGTGACAGCTTCCAATGAGGAAGACGGAGTGGCTGTTGCGGTAGAAAAGGCTATCATTGCCGAAGTGCGTGCAGCCGAAATTCCCCTTGACCAACTGAATGCACAGGCCCGCCATGCACTGATGGGAAACCTGGGTATCCAATATACGTATGCCGATGAAGACCGTGTGGAAGCAACCATGCCGGTAGACCATCGTACCCGCCAGCCTTTTGGCATTTTACATGGCGGAGCCACTCTTGCACTGGCAGAAACTGTTGCCGGACTCGGCTCGATGATTCTTTGCCAACCGGATGAGATTATTGTCGGAATGCAGGTTAGCGGCAATCATATATCCTCCGCACATGAAGGAGACACAGTGCGTGCGGTGGGAACAATCGTACATAAGGGACGCTCATCCCATGTATGGAATGTAGACGTGTTTACTTCAACGAATAAACTGGTGTCTTCCATACGCGTAGTCAACAGTGTGATGAAAAAGAGATGACCGACGAAGAAATAAGTAATTTGACAACTATTGATGCATTTATTCAGCGGAAGCAGCCGTTTGCTGTTTACCGTATTCCGGGGGAGAAAGTTCCCCGTCTGTTGACACAGGCGGAAGGAGCGGTACGGCTGATATACGATCTGAAAGAGTTGAATGGAAAGAGAGGATTTGTCATCGCTCCGTTTCAGGTGAGTGAGACGTGTCCCGTTGTACTGATTCAACCCGATCAGTGGGGGCAACCTTTGCCGATTGACGATGATACGGCAGAAGAACGGGAAGTCGCTTTGCGGATGCAAGGACAAGAATCGTTCCTGACTTCTTCTACGGAGGAATATGCCTCCTGCTTTCATACCTTTATAAATGCTTTGCGTGATAATACTTTTGATAAATTAGTACTTTCACGTCATCTTACTATTGATAAAGTATCCGGTTTTTCTCCTTTATCCATATTTCGTGCAGCGTGCAGGCGTTATATTCATTCATATATATACTTGTGCTACACTCCGCAAACTGGTATCTGGCTGGGAAGCACTCCTGAAATCATTTTATCGGGTGAAAAAGATGAATGGAATACGGTAGCGTTGGCCGGGACACAGCCTTTGCAAGATGGTAAACTGCCCCAAATATGGGATGAAAAGAATCGAAAAGAGCAGGATTATGTCGCTTCTTACATTCGTCGCCAACTCCTTTCGTTGGGCATTCATTCTACGGAGAACGGGCCTTATCCGGCTTATGCAGGTGCTTTGTCACATTTGAAAACAGATTTCCGGTTTTCTTTGAAAGATAACAAAGGTTTGGGAGATCTCTTGAAAGTGTTGCACCCGACACCTGCCGTATGCGGTTTACCGAAAGAAGAAGCCTATCGGTTTATATTGCAGAACGAAGGTTACGACCGCCGCTATTATTCCGGCTTTATCGGCTGGCTGGACCCGGAAGGGCGAACTGACATCTATGTGAATCTGCGCTGTATGCATATTGAAGATGAACAACTGACTCTTTATGCCGGCGGTGGACTACTGGCTTCTTCGGAATTGAATGACGAATGGCTGGAAACGGAAAAGAAGTTGCAAACCATCAAACGGCTTATTGCAACGCCTCCTTTAAAATCATAAACTACTAATAATTATCATCATGTATACAGACAAGAAGAACATACTCCAGTTGGTTGCGTTGCTCGAGGCGCACGGGATTACTAAGGTTGTGTTGTGTCCGGGTAGTCGTAATACGCCCATCGTACATACTTTGTCTAATCATCCGAATTTCACCTGTTATGCAGTGACGGATGAACGGAGTGCCGGTTATTTTGCTATTGGTCTTGCGTTGAATGGTGGTAAGCCTGCTGCTGTGTGCTGCACTTCCGGTACTGCATTATTAAATCTTCATCCGGCTGTAGCCGAAGCATTTTATCAGAATGTTCCTTTAGTTGTCATTTCAGCAGACCGTCCCGCTGCCTGGATCGGACAGATGGATGGACAAACAGTGCCGCAACCGGGTGTGTTTCAAACGCTGGTCAAGAAGTCGGTTAATCTTCCGGAGATTCATACGGAAGAAGATGAATGGTATTGCAATCGCCTGGTGAATGAAGCCTTGCTGGAGACGAATCATCATGGAAAAGGGCCGGTGCATATCAATGTTCCTATTTCCGAACCACTGTTTCAGTTCACGGTAGATACGCTCCCGGAAGTGCGTGTGATAACCCGTTATCAGGGATTGAACGTTTATGACCGTGATTATAATGATCTGGTCGACCGGATGAATAAATATCAGAAGCGCATGATTATCATCGGTCAGATGAACCTTATCTATCTGTTTGAAAAAAGATATATCAAGTTATTATATAAACATTTTGCCTGGTTGACGGAACATATCGGCAATCAGACAGTTCCCGGTATTCCGGTAAAGAATTTCGATGCGGCACTTTATGCCATGCCCGAAGAGAAGATAGACCAGATGGTGCCCGAATTGCTGATTACTTATGGAGGACATGTGGTTTCCAAACGATTGAAGAAGTTTCTCCGTCAGCATCCGCCTAAAGAGCATTGGCACGTATCGCCGGAGGGTGAGATTGTCGATCTATACGGCTCATTGACTACAGTGATCGAGATGGACCCGTTTGAATTTCTGGAGAAGATCGCCAGCCTGCTGGATAACCGGACTCCTGACTATCCCCGTGTATGGGAGAATTATTGTAAGATTATCCCCGAACCGGATTTTGCCTATTCGGAGATGTTGGCTGTCGGTACATTATTGAAAGCCTTGCCGGAGTCCTGTGCATTGCATCTGGCAAACAGTTCGGTAGTTCGTTATGCACAACTATATTCGATTCCTTCCACGATTGAAGTTTGTTGCAATCGGGGAACAAGTGGTATTGAAGGATCGTTGTCTACCGCTGTCGGTTATGCGGCAGCTTCCGACAAACTGAATTTCATAGCTATCGGAGACCTAAGTTTCTTCTATGATATGAATGCGTTGTGGAATATCAACGTCCGTTCCAACCTGCGTATCCTTTTATTAAATAACGGAGGAGGAGAGATTTTCCATACTTTACCGGGATTGGATATGTCGGGCACCTCACATAAATTTATTGCGGCAGTCCATAAAACGTCAGCTAAAGGCTGGGCGGAGGAACGTGGTTTCCTTTATCTACAAGCGCAAAATGATGAAGAACTGACTGAAGCAATGAAAACTTTCACCCAGCCGGAAACTATGGAACAACCTGTGCTCCTGGAAGTGTTTACCAACAAAAACAAGGATGCACGTATGTTGAAGAATTATTATCATCAATTAAAACAAAAATAAATTATGCCAACACAAAGAGAGTGGACAACCATCAGAGAATACGACGATATTCTTTTTGATTATTATAATGGAATTGCCCGTATCACAATCAACCGTGAACGTTATCGGAATGCATTTACCCCGACTACCACTGCCGAAATGAGTGATGCATTGCGCATTTGCCGTGAAGAAGCGGATATTGATGTGATTGTAATTACCGGAGCCGGTGATAAGGCATTCTGTTCGGGAGGCGACCAGAATGTGAAAGGACGTGGCGGATATATCGGGAAAGACGGTGTACCTCGTTTGAGCGTATTGGATGTACAAAAGCAAATCCGTAGTATTCCGAAACCTGTGATTGCTGCCGTGAACGGCTTTGCCATTGGTGGCGGACATGTGCTCCATGTAGTATGTGATTTATCCATTGCTTCGGAAAATGCTATTTTCGGTCAGACAGGTCCTCGCGTGGGTAGCTTTGATGCCGGATTCGGTGCATCTTATCTGGCACGTGTGGTAGGACAGAAGAAAGCACGTGAAATTTGGTTCCTTTGCCGGAAGTATAATGCACAGGAAGCATTGGATATGGGATTAGTGAATAAGGTAGTACCTTTGGAACAGCTGGAAGATGAATACGTGCAATGGGCGGAAGAAATGATGTTACTTAGTCCGTTGGCTTTGCGCATGATTAAAGCGGGATTGAATGCCGAATTGGACGGTCAGGCAGGCATTCAGGAGTTGGCAGGTGACGCAACATTACTTTATTACCTGACGGATGAAGCACAGGAAGGAAAGAATGCATTTCTGGAGAAACGTAAACCGAACTTCAAACAATATCCGAAATTCCCTTAAAATAATAGGCTAATGAAGGACTGATTGTGCAGTAATTAGCAGATTGAAAAGATATTCATTATGGATTGTAAGATAGATATTATTCCCCGGTTGCTTCATTTCAAGCAACCCGCGGGAACTTCCCGGGGAACATATACTACACGAAAAGTCTGGTATCTTCACTTTACTTCTCCTGATTTTCCGGGTAGAGTGGGAATTGGAGAGTGCGCGCCTTTGCCTGCATTAAGTTGTGATGATCTCCCTGATTATGAGGATATATTAATAAGAACTTGCCGGCAAGTAGAGGAAGAACAGGGAAAATTGGATAAGGATGGTCTATGCAAGTATCCTTCCATCTTATTTGGCTTGGAAACGGCTATCTGGCATTTCTTTGCAGGGAGTTGGGCTTTGTCCGATACGGCTTTTTCACGTGGAGAGGTAGGGATTCCAATCAACGGCCTGATCTGGATGGGAGATTTTGAAAACATGTTATCCCAGATCGAGAAAAAGATGGAAGCCGGATTCCGTTGCGTCAAACTAAAGATTGGTGCTATCGACTTTGAAAAAGAATTGGCGTTGTTACGTCATATTCGTACCCATTTCTCTTCTAAAGAAATAGAGTTGCGTGTAGATGCAAACGGTGCTTTCTCTCCGGGTGATGCAATGGAAAAACTGAAACGTCTGTCAGAATTTGATTTACATTCTATCGAACAGCCGATCCGTGCCGGGCAATGGGAAGAAATGGCCCGGCTCACTTCTGAATCTCCGTTGCCGATAGCATTGGATGAAGAGCTGATAGGATGCAACACGCTGGAAGAAAAAAAGAAACTGCTGGCAACCATCCGTCCGCAATATATCATCATTAAACCATCCCTCCACGGAGGAATATGTGGAGGGGATGAATGGATTATGGAAGCGGAAAAGCAACATATCGGTTGGTGGATCACTTCCGCTTTGGAGTCCAACATTGGTTTGAACGCTATCGCCCATTGGTGTGCAACATTCAATAATCCACTACCACAAGGACTGGGAACGGGTATGCTCTTTACTGACAATGTGGAAGTACCTCTTGAAATCAGAAAAGATTGCCTGTGGTTTTGTAAATGATGGTATTTAGTGGTATTTAAAGGATATTCTGATGATATTCAATCGACAACGACAGCGCTTGCTACTGGAAGGAAAAGAATACACTTTTGAAGATATAAGCCAACTGATAGCAGGAGGAGCAGAAGCTCATTCTCCTGCTTATTGGGATTTGTATCTTTTCCTGAACGAATGGTTTAATGACTCTCCTGTCATCACGGTTCATACATCGGGCTCTACGGGTATACCTAAAGAACTGATGGTACGCAAGGATCAAATGATGCAAAGTGCGCGTCTGACTTGTGAATTTCTGAATTTGAGGAAAGGTGAGTCGGCATTATTATGTATGAATCTTCGTTATATCGGTGCAATGATGGTGGTTGTACGTTCATTGGTTGCAGGTTTGAACCTGATTGTTCGTCCTGCTTCCGGTCATCCGTTAATGGATATAAAAGAACCTTTGAGATTTGTAGCAATGGTCCCATTGCAAGTTTATAACACGTTGCAGGTTCCCGAAGAAAAAGAGCGATTAAAACAAACGGATATTCTGATTATAGGAGGCGGAGCCGTTGATGAGGCTCTGGAAACGGAGATAAACCATCTTCCAACTGCCGTTTACTCCACTTATGGCATGACTGAAACTTTGTCGCATATTGCCCTTCGTCGTCTGAACGGAGTATCGGCTTCAGAACATTATTATCCATTTCCTTCAGTAAAATTGTCTTTATCCGCAGAGAATACATTAATCATCGATGCCCCTTTGGTATGTGACGAAACATTGCAGACCAATGACATTGCACGTATCTATCCCGATGGAAGTTTTATGATTCTAGGCCGGAAAGACAATGTGATTAACAGTGGAGGAATTAAGATTCAAGCAGAGGAGATGGAGAAGTTACTCCGCCCGTTTATTCCTGTGTCCTTTGTCATTACTTCAGTTCCGGATCAGCGCTTAGGGCAGGCTGTAACCTTATTGATAGTGGGACAATTGGACACAAGAGAGATAGAAAATAAGTTGCAGACAACATTGGAACCATATTATCGTCCCAAACATATTTTTATTACAGAATCTATTCCACAGACGGAAAACGGCAAAATAGATCGTGTCGGATGTCGCGCTTTGGCAGCATCATACCTTTCCCATTCGCATCAGTTCCCATCCATAGAACTACATGATGATGCAATAATGTAGTTGAGGTTTCCGGTAAAACTAGTGAACTTGTAAAACAAGGAGGTGTCGCATTTACAACTTGAATTCAGCCTCTCATAAGCGATTTTTGGTTCTTCGTCAAATTTGGTGGTAATCTCTTTTTTATTTC
>NZ_QSUR01000011.1:110058-183212 GCF_003439055.1 Bacteroides sp. OM05-10AA | reverse complement strand
GCGAAAGTAGGAAGAAAACTACTTCGTTTTCCTCCTACTCGATTTGTTTAAGTGACTTCTTGGCCTATTCCTTTTTATAGATATAAATAATCCGAGCTCATCCGTCTAAATATAGAGAATAAAAAAGGCTGCCTTCCATAGAAAGCAGCCTGTACATTTTTTGTAGCTTGTATTATTCAGCCGGGTGAATTGCTTCAGACGGACAAACGTCTGCGCAAGTACCACAGTCAGTACATACATCTGGGTTGATAGAATAGATATCACCTTCAGAGATAGCTTCTACCGGACACTCGTCGATACAAGTTCCGCAAGCAATACAATCGTCACTAATTACGTAAGCCATTTTTCTAAGATTTAAATTATTAGTACTAATTTCTTCGGCAAAAATAAGGCTTTTATTGATTAGTTGTTATGCTTCGATGATTAAATTGACTTAATTTGTACGTCTTCTAAATAAGCAACCTCCCTATAATCTGCTATATTTTTCGTATTTTTGCACTCAAATTACTAATATATAGCGATTATGCCTTTAAATTTACCCGATAAACTGCCTGCGATAGAGCTTTTGAAGGAAGAAAACATTTTTGTGATCGACACTTCCCGCGCTACGCAGCAAGATATTCGTCCGCTACGGATTGTGATTCTGAACCTGATGCCGTTGAAGATTACAACGGAAACAGACTTGGTGCGCTTACTTTCGAATACACCTCTTCAGGTGGAGATTTCGTTTATGAAGATCAAGAGCCACACGTCGAAGAATACACCGATAGAACACATGAAAACGTTCTATACGGATTTCGATCAGATGCGTCATGAGAAGTATGATGGTATGATTATCACCGGAGCCCCTGTAGAGCAGATGGACTTCGAAGAAGTGACCTATTGGGATGAGATTACGGAAATCTTTGATTGGGCACGTACGCATGTCACTTCTACCTTATATATATGTTGGGCAGCGCAGGCCGGATTGTATCATCATTATGGAGTTCCAAAATATCCGCTGGAAGAGAAGATGTTCGGCATCTTTGAGCATCGCGTACTGGAACCTTTCCATTCCATCTTCCGTGGTTTTGACGATTGTTTCTATGTGCCGCATAGCCGTCATACGGAAGTGCGCAGGGAAGATATTCTGAAAGTTCCGGAACTGACGTTGCTTTCCGAATCGAAAGAAGCCGGTGTCTATATGGCGATGGCACGGGGTGGACGTGAGTTCTTTGTCACGGGGCACTCTGAATATTCTCCGCTGACACTGGATACGGAATACCGCCGTGATTTGGATAAAGGCCTGCCAATAGAGATCCCTCGCAATTATTATATAGACGATGATCCTGAAAAAGGCCCGTTGGTACGTTGGCGTGCTCATGCCAATTTGTTGTTCTCCAACTGGTTGAACTACTTTGTTTATCAGGAAACACCTTACAACATCAATGATATTAAATGATAAAGCAGCGTAAAATAGAACTTCTCGCTCCGGCGAAAAACCTGGAATGTGGTATTGAAGCTATCAACCATGGTGCAGATGCTGTATATATCGGTGCTCCGAAATTCGGTGCCCGTGCGGCAGCTGTGAACTCATTGGAAGATATTGAAGCATTGGTGCAGCACGCTCATTTGTATAATGCACGTATTTATGTCACGGTCAATACGATTCTGAAAGAAGAGGAGTTGAAAGAGACGGAGGAGATGATTCATGCACTTTATCGGATTGGTGTCGATGCACTGATTGTACAGGATATGGGAATCACGAAACTGAACCTTCCTCCGATACCGCTTCATGCCAGTACGCAAATGGACAACCGTACGCCGGAAAAAGTGAAATTCCTTTGGGAAGCAGGTTTCCGTCAAGTGGTGTTGGCGCGGGAGTTATCGTTGCGTGAAATAAAGAAGATTCATGAAAGCTGTCCGGAAGTGCCTTTGGAAGTATTTGTACATGGGGCGCTTTGTGTCAGCTATAGCGGGCAGTGCTATGTTAGTCAAGCCTGTTTCGGGCGTAGTGCCAATCGTGGAGAGTGCGCACAATTCTGCCGTCTACCTTTTAGTCTGGTAGATGCAGACGGGAAAGTGATTGTCAAAGACAAACATCTGCTTTCCCTGAAAGATATGAATCAAAGCGACGAACTGGAACAACTACTGGATGCCGGAGCTTCTTCATTCAAAATAGAGGGACGACTGAAAGACGTATCTTATGTGAAGAATGTAACGGCTGCTTATCGTCAGAAGCTGGATGCAATCTTTGCCCGTCGTCCGGAATATGTACGTGCTTCTTCGGGTACGTGCAGTTTCGACTTTAAACCACAACTCGACAAGAGTTTCAGTCGTGGGTTTACGCATTATTTCTTGCACGGACGTGATAAAGAGATATTCTCTTTCGACACTCCTAAATCGCTGGGCGAAGAGATGGGAACCATGAAGGAGGCCCGGGGCAACTATCTGACAGTTGCCGGACTTAAATCCTTTAACAATGGAGACGGTGTTTGCTATATCGACGAGCAGGGACGTTTGCAGGGTTTCCGCATCAACCGGGTGGACAGTAACAAACTCTATCCGCAGGAAATGCCCCGTATCAAACCCCGCACTACACTGTACCGTAATTTCGACCAGGAATTTGAGCGAATCCTTTCCCGCAAATCTGCAGAAAGAAAGATCGCAGTGAAAATCTTGCTTGCCGACAACAATTTCGGTTTCTCTCTGACATTGACTGACGAAGATGATAATAGCGTTACAATCACCCTCCCTCGTGAGAAAGAACTTGCCCGGACTCCACAGACGGACAATCTGAAAACGCAACTGTCCAAACTGGGGAATACACCTTTTGAAGCAAAAGAAATAGAAATATCCTTTACCGGGAACTGGTTTCTGCCGGCTTCAGTGTTAGCCGATTTCCGCAGACAGGCAATCGACCAGTTAATAACTTCCCGTCGAATCAATTATCGTCAGGAATTGGCAGTATGGAAGCCAACGAGTCATGCTTTCCCACAAACGACATTAACCTATCTGGGAAATGTAATGAACACCCGTGCAGCTTCTTTCTATCAGGAACATGGAGTACAACAGGTAGCGGCAGCATACGAAAAAGAAGCAGTGGAAGATGCGGTACTGATGTTCTGCAAACATTGTTTGCGCTATAGCATGGGCTGGTGTCCTATCCATCAACGGGTACGTTCGCCTTATAAAGAGCCCTATTATCTGGTGTCGAATGACGGCAAACGTTTTCGTTTGGAATTTGATTGTAAGAATTGTCAAATGAAAGTAAAGGCGGCACAATGAGGATAATTAATCACGGAATTATTCGTCACAGAGGACGTAGAGGAGACAACGTTTCAACCCATCCTTCCGGAATCGGTCGTTTGAACGGTTTGTGGAAGAGAGATAGAAAATTATTCTCCATGTTCTCTGCGTCTTCTATGTCGTCCGTGTCTTATAGTAACTCTGTGTTCTCCGCATTCTCTGTGGTGAAATCTGTCATGAGCTTGCTACTGTGTCTGTTTTTGCTTTCGTCTTGTTACTATAAAACACCTGTTCTGGATTCGGAGGAGTTGTCGAAGAAAACAAAAGATTCGCTGACTTACCTGTATGAACGCCATTATACATGGAATACAAACTTGGAAGTAGTCGATGATTCCATCTCTTTGGAATGCCTCCCGATAAAAGATACTTTTATTCAGTTGAATAGGGGGGATAGGGTAGTGGTTGCAGAGTTTGCGGTTCATCCTGCCGATAGTGTAGACAGCATTTGGGTGAAACTGGCACATACACAAGATGAACAGGGTTGGATACGTGAGAAAGAACTCAAGAAGTCATTTGCACCGACTGATAGTATTTCGCAGGCTATTCATCTTTTCAGTGATACGCATGCCTCTTATTTTGTGGTTATTTTCGCTTTGTTCGTAGGGGCTTATTTGTTTCGTGCTTTCCGTCGGAAGCAGTTGCAGATGGTTTATTTTAATGATATTGACAGTGTTTATCCCCTGTTTCTTTGTTTATTGATGGCTTTCAGTGCAACGATTTACGAATCAATGCAGGTCTTTGTGCCAGAAACGTGGGAACATTTTTATTTCAATCCAACTTTGTCACCGTTCAAAGTTCCTTTCATTCTCTCTGTTTTCCTGTTGAGTATCTGGTTGTTTCTGATAGTCGCTTTGGCGGTGTTGGATGATTTGTTCCGGCAGTTGACTCCCGCTGCAGCTATCTTTTATTTGCTGGGACTGATGTCCTGCTGTATTTTCTGTTATTTCTTCTTTATCCTGATGACACATATCTATATCGGTTATCTATTCCTGGCCTTTTTTATTCTCGTTTTTGCGAAGAAGGTCTATCGAAACATTGGGTATAAGTATCGTTGCGGACATTGCGGGGAGAAACTGAAAGAGAAAGGTATATGCCCCCATTGTGGAGCGATTAACGAGTGATTTTATTATCTGTTTTATTTCTGAATAACTTTTCAAATGATGGAAATCAGGTCTACCGAAATAAAAGATCTCCCTTTAGTGATGGAGATTTATGACTATGCCCGTGCCTTTATGCGTGCAACCGGGAATACTACCCAGTGGATTGACGGTTATCCGTCGGAAGTATTGATCTGTCAGGAGATTGAAGACGGTCATAGCTTTGTCTGTACCGGTGAACAAGGAGAAATCTTGGGAACTTTTTGTTTCATCTTGGGAGAGGATCCTACTTACCAACAGATTTATGAAGGTGCATGGCTCAATGACGAACCTTATGGAGTGATTCATCGGTTGGCAACGAACGGAAAGCAGAAAGGGGTGTCGGAAGCTTGTCTGGACTGGTGTTTTCAACGTTGGCCTAATGTCCGGGTAGATACTCATCGGGATAATAAGGTCATGCAACATATACTGACGAAGTATGGCTTTCAACGTTGCGGCATCATTTATGTTAAGAATGGGACGGAACGTATTGCTTATCAGATGAAGCGTTTGCATGGTGGGGTGGAGGAATCTGATCGTACTGAAGTATAGGGCAGGTACGTTGGATGATGAACGAAGCAGTCTTAGGTATAAGCAAACTGATAGCAAGCAGTAGGTAAACTAATGCCGAAGCATTGATAAAGTTCCGGTAAGGTGCCGGTATAGTTGTGTGAGGGTACCGCTATCTTTACCTTCCCACGGTCGTGGTAACTTCTTCCCACAGTCGTGACGAGATCCTCTCACGGCCGTGAAGAGATGCTACCACGGCCGTGGAGAGTTAAGGATAGCGTAGGTCTGACAGAACAATACCGATTGGGTAAATTAAGTATAACGGCTTTATAATGCAAACTTCATAGGGACATACGTTCTTCTATCCCGTATTCTATGCTGTTAATCTACGAAGAGACAGGCTGACAATAAAAGTCCGAATCTTTTATTGTCAGCCTGTTTGGGGTTATTGTCAGCGCTTATTGTCAGCTGTTAATGCGTTGAAAATCATTATTCTATATGGATGAAATCTTTAGCTGACAATAAAAAGACTAAATAATATCCTTATGAGTAAAAATGATTAGAAGCGGCAGCGAAGATCTACCCCAAATTGCATTGGGCGTCCTTTCTGCATGAAACCTTTGTTCATTGTTTCGAAATAGAAGGCGGCATAGTCTTTATTCAGGAAGTTGCGTGCCCAGAAACTAATCATTGCATCACCGATTTCCAGATTCGTTCTCCAGTTGAGTGTGCCGTAGAAGGATTGGCTGACGTCGTTTTGTTCAGTCCAGTAGATACGTCCGGCAGCGTTATAGTTCGCTTGGAATACAACCCGGTCGAAGATAGAACGTGGGCTGCAGGTGATGGCATATTCTCCACCGATATTTAAGGTATGTTTGGGAACAAAGGGAACATATTTGCCATTGTAATCTGCAGTTACTTTAAAACTGCCGTCTTTTTGCTCTTCTGTGATTACATAATCTGTAAAGGTGGCATACGTATATCCATAACTGGCATTCAGGCTAAGTTCTTTAGTCACACTGGCACGAAGAGCTGCTTCTGCACCATAGCTGCGACTTTTTCCTGCATTAATCGTGATACGTCCCAAGCCGCTTTCTGCAAATTGAGAGAGCTGTTGGTCGCGGGTGTCCATATAGAATGCTGCGACGTCGGCCCAAAGTCTGCCTTCCCATAAAGTAAGGTGGCTACCTACTTCGTAGTTCCACGAATATTCGGGTTTGTAAGTGGTGGACGCTTTTACATCAATCTCTTTTGTAGGCACCATTTGGTCCATCATTTTAATGATAGTTGCTCCCCATACGGCATCTTGCCCTATTGTCGGACTTTCTTTGATGGCATTCATCATCGAATTTTTCAATTCAGTTTGTGATAAATCAGAGAACATCTGGATGTTATATCCTCCCGAACGATATCCCCGGGTAACGGTGGCATAAACATTATTTTGATTCTTCCATTCATATTGAATAGCAAATTTGGGTAGAAGTTGTACGTAATCAGTCGAGAGCTTGCCTACGAAAGAGGCCGGAGCTTTCATATTCTGATCGGACAGATTTATTTGCATGGGACCCTTTGCCATGTGGAAGTCGAAACCAAAGTCGATAGGAGTGCTAAGAGAATTATACTTCATACTGATCTTTTCGTAATCGAGTCGGAGTCCGGCTGTAACGGACAACCCTTCGATGAACAGATTGTTGAAAGTGGACTGATGATAAAGTGCACCGCTAAGGGTTGGGGTATCGAAGGTTCCTCCTACACTTAATGTCGGGTTGTGCACGGTCATTCCCATGGTGGGAGCTCCGGGTTTGGCAGAGACTTCTTCAAAAGCGGAATTGGCATTGTTTTCAATGACTGACTTCACTCCTTCTTCTTTGAACAGAACAGGACCTGTAGTATGTAGCCATTGATAGAATCCGAAAGCGCCCGTAGCCCACTGCCATCTTTTTCCGGGTTTGGCTTTCAAGACAATTTCTTCGGAAATGGTGTTCGCTCTCTGCTTTTGTTCGATGTTGAAAATATCCCTTTCTGTGAAGTCCTGATCGAGGAACATACGGTCATTCAGGTTCTGATAACCTGTCACGGCACTTAATATAAAGTTACAGGCTTGGTATTCGATGTTAACACCAGAGTTGAGCAATCCACGGCGGTAACTACTACGGTCGTTATATGAAATCTTACCGATGTAGTCTGCCCGGTCTTCTGTCATTTCTTTACCGTCTTTTTGAGCTTTGGCTATGGCACTGGGAGTAATACCGGTATAATAATACGGATACCCACCTTGATCGCTATATTCATAGCTAAGTGCCATATCTATTTTCAGATTAGATGTCGGTAGGTAAATTCCACGAAAACGTCCGCCTCCGGCGTTGCTTTTGTCGACCTTTTCGTTATTTCGTGCAGAATTCTCAAAGAAGCCGCCTGTATGCTCGTAGAAACCTCCGGTAGAAAAAGCAAAGCGGTCGGATGTACGGTGATAATGGGTGAGTGAAACGTTATAATTATTGTAAGTTGCTGCTCCCATGCGAATATCGGTACCTTGATAAGTGAAAGGTGATTTTGTGTGTACTTTGATAAGTCCTCCCATCGTGTTACGCCCGTAGAGAGTACCTTGTGGGCCGCGAAGAATATCAATACGTTCGATATCAGCATAGTTGAAGTCGAAAGCGGATTTGTCGATATAAGGGATATTGTCTACATAAAGTCCTACGGACGGAGTATTGATGCGTGAACCGATTCCACGGATATAAATCGAAGTAGTCAGTTTGGAACCATAGTCAGGGATAAACAGATTGGGAACAATACCTGTCAGGTTCTTCACGGAATTTACCTGATTGGCGCGCATATTGTCTTGCGATAAAACGGTGGCGGCTACCGGCAGATCACGTAGTTTACGGTTCTCTTTTGGAGTAGCAATCACTACCACCTCTTCGATGTCTACTATTTTTAGTGAGTCTTTGGGGAAATCTTCAGCCCATGCTGTCCCTGTCGTCAGGAGCATAAGGGCAATCATAATCTTCTTTGTCTTCATCTGCTGTTAATTTATCTGGTGCAAAGTAACGGCAAATATAGATGACGGTCAATCCTCATTTATTAGGATTATGACTTATTTTTTAAGAAGTCAGATTCGGTCAGCTTCGATATATCCGTTCATTACAGCATAAATAGTCAGCCCGGAGACGGACTTAATGCCTAATTTCTCCGTGATATTTTTTCGGTGAGTGATAACGGTAGTCAGGCTGATATTCAGTTTATCTGCTATTTCTTTGTTGATTAATCCTTTGGTTATCAGTACGAGCACTTCTATTTCACGGGCGGATAGAATTTCCTGATGAGGCTGCATCGGAGGCATGGGTGGCATATCTTTTACCGGATAACCGTCATGGTGAGCATGTTGGTGAAGTTTCAATATGTTTTTCACCAACTCTTCTTCGGATTCGTGAATGTTGAGTACGGGTACACCGGACAGTTGGAATTGCGGACTGTCGCTTGCCAATACAATCGTTTTTCGTTTCCGGGGGAGAAAGAAAGCATTGTGCTCCACGTAAATCTGTGCGGAAATGAAATAGTGGGCATACATATCGGGAGTATCGTCCATCAGTTCGCTGAAGTGATGAAAAGTCCGTATGGTTGCCATAGGAATCATTTCCTCCAGGATTCCTTTCAGGCCGAGACAGGTCAATGTATTGGCTTCTATAATTGCTATTTCGGGTTGATAATTCATTTTAGTGTAAGTTTAATTAATGATTGAAATAGTTGGCTACTGCTTCTGCACATCGTTCGCCATCCACTCCGGCAGACACAATTCCTCCGGCATAGCCTGCGCCTTCTCCGCAAGGAAATAATCCGCGAACGGTGACATGTTGCAGAGTATCCTTATCGCGTATGATACGAACGGGAGAAGAAGTTCGTGTTTCCACACCAATCATTACTGCCTCATTTGTCAGGAATCCGTGACTGCTTCGTCCGAATTGTTGGAAACCAAGAGATAGCCTTTTGCTAATAAATGATGGCATCCAGAAATGAAGTGGAGACGAAATCAATCCCGGACTATAGGATGACTCGGGCAGATCGTAACTCAATTTCTTGCGGGTAAAATCCAGCATGCGTTGTGCCGGAGCAGTCTGTCGTCTGCCTCCCTGCAACCAGCATTGACGTTCCAATTCCTCTTGAAAATGAAGAACAGATAGTAACTGTGAATTAATCTCTGAAAGTTGTGAACTTTTCAAATTCGGGTTTAGTGCCATCAGCTGTTCATCTTGTTGCGCAGCCAATTCTTCATTCCTCATTTTTAATTCTTCATTTCCCAAATCTTCCGGTTGAATTTCCACTACCATTCCCGAATTACTCCACCGTGACCCACGGTTGGCAGGAGACATTCCGTTTACTACCACTTGTTCCGGTCCGCTGGCAGCAGGAACGATAAAGCCACCGGGACACATACAGAAACTATATACTCCTCTGCCTTCTGCCTGTGTTACAAAGCTGTATTCAGCAGCGGGCAGGTATTTGCCCCGTCCATTCTTATTATGGTATTGTATTTGATCGATCAACATTGCCGGATGTTCCAGACGTACCCCGACAGCGATTCCTTTCGCTTCAATTGTCACATTATTGGCAGCCAGCCAACGATATACATCTCTTGCCGAATGTCCGGTTGCCAGTATCACAGGTCCGAGAAAGGTCTTTCCTGTATTTGTTTCGATACCTTTGACTTCATCGTTCTCAATAATCAATGCATCCATTCGTGTTTGGAAATGTACTTCTCCGCCACATTCGATAATGGTGTTCCGCATATTTTCAATGACACGTGGCAATTTGTCTGTTCCGATATGCGGATGCGCATCCACCAATATCGAAGTCGAAGCTCCATGCTGGCAAAATACGTTCAGAATCTTATCTACATTTCCTCTCTTCTTGCTCCGGGTATAGAGTTTCCCATCCGAATAAGCTCCTGCACCTCCTTCTCCGAAACTGTAATTCGATTCCGGATCAACAGTGTGTTCCCTGCTGATTTGTGCCAGGTCTTTTTTACGTTCGCGCACGTCTTTTCCACGTTCGATGACGATAGGGCGTAATCCGAGTTCAACAAGGCGTAAAGCAGCGAATAGGCCGCCGGGGCCTGCACCAACGACAATCACTTGCGGTTTTCCTTCTACATTATTATATATAGTACGTTCGTACTCATCTTTTTGCGGCATTTCCTTGATGTATGCCCTCACCTTCAGATTGACGAAGATAGTCCGCTGGCGTGCATCAATACTCCGTTTCAAGATTCGGGTAGCGGTGATGTCACGTAAATTCAGACCTTTTTCTTTAGAAAGATATTCCTTTAATTTCTGTTCGTTTGCTGCGATTTCGGGAAGTATACGGAGTTGGTATTCTTGTGTCATTTAGTTATTATTGATATTGTTTTTGATTATCCAATTAGAAAAACGGGCTATTTATGCATCAGTGTCTTATCCGAATAAAGCCCTGAACGCCTCTTCTACTTTTCTCACCGGCACTAATTCTATCTTCAGTTTTTGGGTATCGATTCCTTGCAAGTTATATTTGGGCAGCAAGAAACGCTTGAAACCTAACTTTTCAGCTTCACCGATACGCTGTTCAATTCGATTCACAGGACGTATCTCTCCCGACAGACCGATTTCTCCCGCCATGCAAACTTCCGGTTCAATGGCTGCATCCATATTGGAAGAAAGGATCGCACTGATAACCGGCAGGTCGATAGCCGGATCATTCACTTTCAATCCTCCGGCAATATTCAGGAACACATCTTTCTGTGCCAACTTAAATCCCACCCGCTTTTCGAGAACAGCCAGCAGCATATTCATTCTTCTCAAATCGAAACCGGTTGCCGAACGTTGCGGATTTCCGTAGACTGCAGAGCTTACCAAAGCCTGTGTTTCAATTAAAAACGGGCGAATCCCCTCAATGGCGGAAGCAATGGCTACCCCGCTCATCCCTTCATGATCCTGACTTAGCAAAAGTTCGGAAGGATTACTCACTTGGCGCAACCCATCCTGACGCATTTCATAAATACCTAATTCTGCCGTACTACCGAAACGATTCTTGATACTGCGTAGAATACGATACATATAATGTTGGTCGCCCTCAAATTGAAGAACAGTATCTACGATATGTTCCAGCACTTTAGGTCCTGCAATACTTCCTTCCTTATTAATATGTCCGATCAGCAATACAGGCGTATGCGTTTCTTTCGCAAAACGAAGAATAGACGCCGAACACTCTCTGACTTGCGCTATACTTCCGGGAGACGATTCGATACTTTCGGTGGAAATAGTCTGTATAGAGTCGATAATCACTAAATCGGGATTTGTATTCTTGATATGCACATAAATCTGTTCGAGTGAAGTCTCGCAAACGATCAGGCAATCGCTGGAAGTGTCAGAGAGACGGTCGGCACGAAGTTTCAGCTGTCGTGCACTCTCTTCACCGGATACATAAAGAATCTTCTTTTCCGGCATGTGCAGTACCGTCTGCATGACGAGCGTCGATTTACCGATTCCCGGTTCGCCGCCTATCAGGACAAGAGAACCCTGTACAAGTCCGCCCCCCAATACACGATTCAGTTCATCATCGTGCATATTGATGCGTGGCTCATCGTCTGCCTCTATATCGCTAAGTGCCAGTGGCTTGGGCTTCTGTGTTTCAATGCCCGACACCGGACGGCGGTTAGTGGGTTCTTTCCGTACGATTTCCTCAACATACGTATTCCATTCTCCACACGACGGACATTTACCCACCCATTTCGGTGAATCCTGTCCGCAATTACTGCATACATATACGGTTTTCTCTTTTGCCATCGAAATTCCTTTCTTCTTGTAGGGTACAAAAATAGGGATAATTTATTAGAAATAAGTTATCCCTGCCTAATAGAAATAGATGAAGCCTACAGAGTTATCTCTCCTGCTATCGAACGGTTCATCCGGTCGCGTACCTCATCCGGGGTATATCCATGTCCCAGTAAGAACATTAATTTAGTGACTGCCGATTCCGTTGTACTGTCATATCCGGAGACAACACCTGCCTGCAATAACTGGTATCCTGTTTCGTAACGTTCCATTTCTACCATTCCTGCGCTGCATTGTGTTACGTTGACAATCACAATTCCACGTTCACTGGCCTGACAGAGCCGGCGTATAAACCATTCCTTTCGGGGAGCATTCCCCGAACCGTATGTTTCGAGCACAACCGCCTTTAAACCTTCAATCCCCAGAATGGTGGCAATTACATTTTCCTGGATGCCCGGAAAGAGTTTCAGTACCACTACATTGGTATCCAGCAAATAGTGCGGTTTCAATTCCCGCTCTTCGCCATTTCCGTGAATTTGCACATTATTATATTTAATATGGATTCCCGCTTCCGCCAATACCGGATAATTGAAAGAACGGAATGCATTGAAGTTTTCTGCATTCATCTTTGTCGTACGGTTTCCCCGCATCAGGTGATTTTCAAAGAAGATGCATACTTCCGGCACCAGTGCCCTTCCTTCCTTGTTTTGTGCAATGGCAATCTCAATACTGGTCATCAGATTTTCCTTTCCGTCGGTGCGGAGTACGCCGATGGGAAGCTGTGAGCCTGTGAGAATGACGGGTTTGTCCAATCCTTCCAGCATAAAACTTAGTGCGGAAGCGGTATAAGCCATCGTGTCCGTTCCGTGCAGGATGACGAAGCCGTGGTAACGATTGTAGTTGTCATGAATAATGCGTACCAGCTTCCGCCACATATCCGGTTCCATGTCCGACGAATCCATCGGAGGATCAAACTGATAGGTGTCAATTGGAAAATTGAACTTTTGCAGTTCGGGGATATACTTTTGCAGTTGCTCGAAGTTAAAGTTCTCCAGAGCACCTGTCGCGGCATTCTCAATCATACCAATTGTTCCACCGGTGTATATTAACAATACGGAAGTATTTAATGGGCTCATAAGCTGATTTTGTGCGATTGTTTTCGCAAATATAATAATAGATTTGATAAATAAGTAACAAAATGTCATAAAAGTGAAGGCGAGTGACCGGATAAAGAGCAGGCGGAAGATTCTTTTTATCAGAAAAAAACCGAAAAAAGTGATAGATTGAACGTTTTTATTATTACTTTTGCGACACTTATCAAAAACAAGAGTAGAAACAAGGACTATGATGAAGTACTATCCACATACAGTCACATCCATGTGTACCATGACCCTTAGGGGTTAATGGATAGTTTTTGTGTATCTACGTGATTCACGCTTGTATAAGCAGGCAAAATTCAAATTCAATTTTATTCGTAAACAACCAATCGTTCTGTAAAAAGCAAACTGCAGGACATTGCATTTAAATAAGTATCTTCATGAAAGTAATGAAATTCGGCGGAACATCCGTAGGTTCCGTGAACAGCATTTTAAGCGTAAAGAGAATTGTAGAGTCGGCAAATGAGCCGGTAATTGTAGTTGTTTCCGCATTGGGAGGCATCACTGACAAATTGATAAATACATCGAAGATGGCGGCAGTGGGAGATTCAGCCTATGAGGGTGAGTTCCGCGAAATCGTTTACCGTCATGTGGAGATGATTAAGGAGGTGATTACTGCCGGAGAAAAGCAAGCATCGTTGCAACGTCAGATTGGCGAGCTGCTGAACGAATTGAAGGATATCTTTCAGGGAATTTACCTGATTAAAGATCTTTCCCCGAAGACTTCGGATACAATTGTCAGCTATGGTGAACGCCTTTCATCGATCATCGTCACCGAACTCATTGAGGGAGCAAAATGGTTCGATTCGCGCACTTTTATCAAGACGGAAAGAAAGCATAGCAAGCACACGCTGGACACAGAATTGACTAATAAACTGGTGAAAGAGGCTTTTCAGTCTATTCCTAAAGTAGCACTGGTGCCGGGATTCATCTCTTCGGATAAAACAACAGGGGATGTAACGAACCTCGGGCGCGGTGGCTCGGATTATACGGCTGCTATTATCGCTGCGGCATTGGATGCGGCAAGTCTGGAAATCTGGACGGACGTAGACGGATTTATGACGGCTGATCCGCGTGTCATTTCGACTGCTTATACGATTACGGAATTAAGTTACGTAGAAGCGACCGAACTTTGTAACTTCGGCGCAAAGGTGGTTTATCCGCCGACTATCTATCCCGTATGTCACAAGAATATTCCTATTATAATAAAGAATACATTCAACCCGGATGGAGTGGGAACGGTTATCAAACAAGAAGTTTCCAACCCGCAGAGCAAGGCTATCAAGGGTATTTCCTCCATCAACGACACAAGTCTGATTACTGTTCAGGGGCTCGGTATGGTAGGTGTGATCGGTGTCAACTACCGCATCTTTAAAGCATTGGCAAAGAATGGAATCAGCGTGTTCCTCGTGTCACAGGCTTCATCGGAAAACAGTACTTCTATCGGTGTGCGTAATGCCGATGCCGACCTGGCTTGTGAAGTGCTGAACGAAGAATTTGCGAAAGAAATAGAGATGGGTGAGATTTCTCCGATTCTGGCAGAAAGAAATCTGGCAACAGTGGCTATCGTAGGTGAGAATATGAAACATACACCGGGTATCGCAGGTAAACTTTTCGGTACACTGGGACGTAATGGTATCAACGTTATCGCTTGCGCACAGGGAGCTTCGGAAACTAATATCTCTTTTGTTGTCGATTCCAAATCCTTGCGTAAATCATTGAACGTAATCCACGACTCTTTCTTCCTCTCCGAATATCAGGTATTGAACCTCTTTATCTGTGGTGTCGGTACGGTAGGTGGCAGCTTGGTAGAACAGATTCGTTGCCAGCAACAAAAGCTGATGATGGAAAACGGACTGAAACTCCATGTAGTAGGCATCATTGATGCAGCCAAGGCAATGTTCAGCCGTGAAGGTTTCGACCTCGCCAACTTCCGTGAAGAACTGCTGGAAAAGGGCAAGGACAGCAGCCTGCAAACCATCCGCGACGAGATTATCGGAATGAATATCTTTAATTCCGTATTCGTAGACTGTACGGCCAGCGCTGACATCGCATCTCTTTACAAAGATTTCCTGCAACACAATATCTCTGTGGTAGCAGCCAACAAGATCGCGGCTTCTTCCGCTTATGAAAACTACCGTGAACTGAAAACGATTGCCCGCCAACGTGGTGTGAAGTATCTGTTCGAAACAAACGTAGGTGCAGGTCTTCCGATCATCAATACTATTAATGACCTGATTCATAGCGGTGACAAGATTCTGAAGATTGAAGCGGTGCTTTCCGGTACGCTGAACTATATATTTAATAAAATCAGTGCCGATATTCCTTTCAGCCGTACCATTAAAATGGCACAGGAAGAACGTTACTCTGAACCGGACCCACGTATTGACTTGAGTGGAAAAGATGTGATCCGTAAACTGGTGATTCTGGCACGTGAAGCCGGATACCGTCTGGAACAGGAAGATGTTGAAAAGAACCTCTTTGTTCCGAATGACTTCTTCGAAGGTTCTCTGGAAGATTTCTGGAAACGTGTTCCAAGTCTTGACGCAGACTTTGAAGCCCGTCGCCAGGTATTGGAAAAAGAAAACAAACACTGGCGTTTCGTCGCCAAACTGGAGAATGGAAAAGCCTCCGTCGGCCTGCAGGAAGTAGGAGCTAACCATCCGTTCTACGGACTGGAGGGCAGCAACAATATTATCCTGCTCACTACGGAACGCTATAAAGAATATCCGATGATGATTCAAGGATACGGTGCCGGTGCCGGCGTAACGGCTGCCGGAGTATTTGCCGACATCATGAGTATCGCAAACGTTTAATAAATTAAAAATTGAGAATTAAAAATTGAGAAATACCATTCGGAAACGGATCTAAGGCTTTCTTTCATTTTTTAATTCTCAATTCTCAATTTTCAATTTATGAAGCATATTATCATATTGGGAGACGGAATGGCCGATTGGCCAGTGAAGTCATTAGGGGACAAGACGCTCCTGCAATATGCAAAGACGCCTTATATGGATAAGCTGGCTCGCATGGGACGTAACGGTCGCCTGATTACTGTGGCGGAAGGTTTTCATCCGGGTAGTGAAGTTGCCAATATGTCCGTGTTGGGATATAATTTGCCAAAGGTATATGAAGGTCGCGGACCGCTGGAAGCTGCCAGTATTGGTGTGGATCTGAAACCGGGCGAGATGGCGATGCGCTGTAATTTGATTTGTGTGGAAGGAGAAATTCTGAAGAATCACTCCTCCGGACATATATCTACGGAAGAAGCAGATGTATTGATTCAATATTTGCAAGAAAAACTGGGCAATGACCGCGTACGCTTTCATACAGGAGTTCAGTACCGCCATCTATTGGTTATCAAGGGAGGTAATAAAGAACTGGATTGTACACCTCCGCATGATGTACCTTTGAAACCTTTCCGTCCATTGATGGTGAAACCATTGGTTCCGGAAGCGCAAGAAACGGCAGATCTGATTAACGACCTGATTCTGAAATCGCAGGAATTGCTGAAAGAACATCCGTTGAATCTGAAGCGTATGGCAGAAGGTAAAGATCCTGCGAACAGTATTTGGCCCTGGAGCCCCGGTTACCGTCCGCAGATGCCTACTTTCTCCGAGACTTTCCCACAGGTAAAGAAAGGAGCAGTCATCTCGGCTGTCGATCTGATAAACGGAATCGGTTACTATGCTGATTTACGTCGCATCGCAGTAGAGGGAGCAACCGGACTTTATAATACGAACTACGAAAACAAAGTGGCCGCTGCCTTGGAAGCATTGAAGACGGATGATTTTGTTTATCTGCATATCGAAGCCAGTGATGAGGCCGGACATGAGGGAGACATCGACTTGAAACTTCTCACTATCGAGAATCTTGATAAACGTGCCGTAGGTCCTATTTATGAAGCAGTGAAAGATTGGGACGAACCGGTAGCCATTGCTGTATTGCCCGATCATCCTACTCCCTGTGAGCTTCGTACTCATACATCTGATCCCATTCCGTTTCTTATCTGGTATCCGGGTATCGAGCCGGACGAAGTGCAGACGTATGATGAAATAGCTGCTTGCAACGGTAGTTACGGACTTCTGAAAGAAGACGAGTTTATAAAAGAATTCATGAAATAAGTCACCACAGATTATGAAATATTATAGTACGAATAAACAAGCACCTGTTGCCTCACTGCAAGAAGCGGTGGTAAAAGGGCTTGCTGCCGACAAAGGGCTGTTTATGCCTATGTCTATCAAACCTCTTCCACAGGACTTTTACGATACGATTGATAGTTTATCCTTTCAGGAAATTGCTTATCGCGTAGCCGATGCTTTCTTCGGTGAGGATATTCCTGCCGATACGCTGAAACAGATTGTATATGATACATTAAGTTTCGATGTACCTTTGGTTAAGGTGGCGGATAACATCTATTCACTTGAACTTTTCCACGGGCCGACGTTAGCATTTAAAGATGTAGGCGGTCGTTTCATGGCGCGTCTTTTGGGATACTTCATTAAGAAAGAAGGACAAAAGAATGTCAATGTATTGGTAGCTACTTCCGGTGATACGGGAAGTGCTGTTGCCAACGGCTTTCTGGGTGTGGAAGGTATTCATGTGTATGTGCTTTATCCGAAAGGAAAAGTGAGCGAAATACAGGAGAAACAATTCACTACGCTCGGACAGAATATTACTGCGCTTGAAGTGGACGGAACATTTGATGATTGTCAGGCATTGGTGAAATCTGCTTTCATGGATAAAGAATTGAATGAACACCTTTCGTTGACTTCTGCCAACTCCATCAATGTAGCCCGTTTCCTGCCGCAGGCATTCTATTATTTCTATGCTTATGCACAATTGAAACGTGCCGGAAAAGCTGATAATGCTGTAATCTGTGTACCTAGTGGAAACTTCGGAAATATCACTGCCGGATTGTTTGGTAAGAAGATGGGTTTACCCGTGAAGCGTTTCATTGCTGCCAATAACCGCAACGATATTTTCTATCAATATCTGCAGACAGGTAAATATAATCCCCGTCCGTCTATCGCAACGATTGCTAATGCTATGGACGTAGGCGATCCGAGTAACTTTGCCCGCGTACTCGATTTATATAGCGGTTCACATGCTGATATCTCTGCCGAGATTTCAGGAACAACTTATACCGATGAGCAAATCCGCGAAACGGTGAAGGAAACCTGGAAAGAACATCATTATCTCCTTGATCCTCATGGTGCTTGTGGATATCGTGCGTTGGTAGAAGGCTTGAAAGAGGGAGAAACAGGTGTATTCCTTGAAACGGCTCATCCTGCCAAGTTCCTCGAAACAGTGGAAAGCATTATTGGAGAAGCGGTAGAAATCCCTGCCAAATTGCAGGAATTTATGAAAGGCGAGAAAAAGAGCCTTCAAATGACGAAAGACTTTGCTGATTTCAAGAGCTATCTCCTTTCATTGTAGTATCCACTTTTTATCACTTCAGAAGAGGTCTTGGATTGAATTTTCGGTTTTATCTATTGTTCTAAGCGTAGTGAGAAGTCTCTTTTCACAGTGTATAGCTACATTATACAAGGGAGAGGAGAATCCTCATTTCGTTTAAAATGATAGATACCTCATTTTATTCTCATTTGGCTTCTTTCTATACAGTTTTGAACTAAACATATGGATGCATCCAAAGCTATTTCTCTGTCATGTTACTAATTGGACTTTCTTCCTTGACTAATTAGATCTTCTCTATTGCCTACTATTACTTCGTATGACTACAGTTATTCGCAAAGGATACTATAGTCATACGAAATAAAATAGCCTAATGAAGTATATCTTAATATGCAAGCGGTGAAAAAAGAAATGCATATAGGAAATCATTGACTATGTATATACGATTTGATTCATTTCAGTACAGTTATGAATAAAGGTATTTTCGATTCAATTGTATAAGCATCACCCTATTCAGAGTGAGAGTATATTGATGTGTTAAATAGGATCGAGTTTTGAACTTTTATTTTCATATTATGTATTTCTTATAAATGTTGTTCTTGATAGGTGAGAAAACGGGAATTATTGGAAATGAGATATGGAGAATTGCTAAAAAGTGTGTATCTTTGCAAGCATTGTTGAAGGGAAGTGTCCCTGAACATTTTTTATAGTGATATTGTAAGAAGCGTTGTGCTTCATTCTTGTTAACGAAAACCTGAGAAATTTTCAAAATAACACAAGAATGGCATGAGCGGTTCTCGCGCTATAGGCGTGGGGCTGCTGTCCATTTTGTGTTATTGGGTTTTCTCAGGACCTTCGTTAACGGAATGGCACGCAGTTCCACGCTTCCGTTTTGTAAATTCTGCCTTAAGGGACTGCGGACAGAACAAACACATTTTTTATGAAAGCAAGGAGTTTATTATTTTTTTCCCTGTGCTGTTTTTGTTTTTTAGTGATGGCTCAATCGGGTGATAAATCTGAAAGAGTAAGATTGGGAGTAAAAGGAGGAATGCATTTTTCTAATATGCATTATTCTAATCTTGACCTGTACAGTCCGGACTGGGGATCTAATGGAGTTGGTGGGATATTTGCAGAGTTTGATTTGGGTAGGAGCCGAAAATTTTCTGTCCGTCCAGAAATTCTATTCCTATCGCGTGGAACCAAAATAGAAGATAGCAATATCTACTATAAACTGAAAACGAAATACACTGATTTCCGGTTGCCTCTTATCTTTAATTTTGCCAATCCATCCAAAGTGAGCCCTTATGTTTATGTAGCGCCTATATTGGGGATTGGCAGAGGAGGCGAAGTTAATTATACCGAATTCCATGATGGTGAGGCTTATGAATGGGAACCTCTGGATATAAACGACGCGAACTTCTCTAAAGTAAATTTTAGCGTGGCTGCAGGGTTGGGAATACGGATTCCTATTAAAGTTGCAGCAGGGAAAAAGATTCATTTGGCTTTGGAAGCGAATTATCAGTATGGCATCACTGACACTTACGGAAGTAAAGAAAAAGATGGGGAAGCTATCGCAGTCAATCGGGCAATATATGATATTACCGGTACACGGAAACATCAGGACATAGAAATTACGGCAGCCGTGTCCGTTCCTTTGAGTATATTTAAAAAGATGCCTAAAAAGGAAAGGCCCGTTCCCGTTGTTGAGAAACCGATTGTGGTAGAAGAAGAGGAAGTGCCTGTAATCATTGAGGAGAAAAAGCCGTGTTATACGTTGGAAGAGATTCTCGATTTAGTGGTAGCCCAGAAACCTATCGCCGGAAAGACAATCTGCGCAGTAGATGTTATCAATTTTGAATTTGGCAAGAGTGCAATAAACAAAAATTCATATGCTTACCTTGATAAGATAGCCATGTTGATGCAAAGAACAAATCTTAGTGTTGAAATTAAAGGACATACGGATAATGTGGGTAAAGAAGATTTCAATATGGAACTTTCCAGGAAAAGAGCGAAAGCTGTATACGATTATTTAATAAAGAAAGGGGTTGGTTCTTCCAAACTTTCCTATACTTATTATGGGATGACTAAACCGATAGCTTCTAATGACACGGAAGAAGGGAGATTGATAAACCGCAGAGTTGAATTTGAAATCAAATAAATGGAGGACAGAATATGAAAGTAACATATGTAATCGCACGAATGAAAATGTTTTTAGCAATAATGCTTTGTCTGTTTGCAATATCAAGTTGTATTTCTGATGGAGATGAGACAGTTGTTTTGGAAACCGGAAATGTGCAAGCGCGTAAAATGCTTTTTGGGGAATGGAAGTTGTCATCTAAAACAGTGGTCGATGAGGATGGGATAGAACAGTCCAAAGAGGATATTTCGGAAGAACCGAATCTTGAATTTACGGAGGATGGAAACTGCAAGTTGACATATCCTAATGGAAACAGTGTGAATCAGAAATGGGACTTATCTGGAGATTTTTATTCCATCTTTATATCCGATATCCGTTATGAAATCTACACGCTGGGAAAGAATATCCTTGTTTTGGTGATAAACTATGAAGACTATTATTTGAAGTTTGTCTATTACAAACTTTCCTCTCCGGAGCAAAATGATGGAGAGGAAGGTGAAATAGGTGGAACCGATGATAATAATCCTTATAAGCCCTATTCCGCTAGATTTAAAGTGACGAAAATAGTCGTTGACGATAAAGATACATATACCTTCGAATATGATGGCAGAGGACGTATCATGAGGTATAAGACTCCAAGCAAGACTTACACATTCACCTATGATGATACGACAGTTTATTTGCGACTTAATGGAAAGATTGTCAATACTGGATTTATTGGAACGAATGGGTATCTGACAAAGATGTGGAACGGGACGGATGCAAATGATGGATTGAGTACGTTCACTTATAATTCCAATAAGAAACTTTCTAAATTAGTATATCAGCGTGGATCGACGAATCAGAGTTGGACGCCAACATATGTAAGTGGTCATATAACCTCCTTATATGGTGATAATTCTCATACATTTAGTTATTTTAGCGATGATGATAATATCAGTTCAGTAGACTTGGATGGTTTTATATCCGGCATGTATCAATGGGAATGGTTCATGCATGATTCGGAAGTTATTTGGGGATTGTTTGACTTTTATGCTACAAGGGCTTTTGAGTTCTTGTCTACTGAAACAACTGCTCAATGGAATAACAAATATACTTATTATTGGGGTGAACGGGAGAATGAACCTAATTTAACAATAACCCAAGTGAGAAAGGGACTTAATTCTAATTTTACTAAGACTTATAAAATTTACTGGGAAGTAAAATAGCTGGTCTTATTTGTATTTTTGAACAAGAGGGTGAAGTATTGAATTTCGCTCTCTTGTTTTTCCATCCTGTCAAGTTATCTTTTAAACGTTTTATATGGCTTACATGGAAGTCAGGAATACTAAATACTCTCCCGTACAATGGATAGTAAACTTATTAGCTGTTGCTTCATTAAGCGTTCCTTGCCACCAATTAGTAAAATCACTAAGAGGATAAACTAATCCTTCTCCTTGCAATCCATTCGCTCCGAAATTGAAAATAGAAACTTGCTGTCCCGGATGAGAGACGAAAGTTTGCGTGTCTTTGGCGGGAATAAACATACCATAATCGGTAATGGTACGTACCTCGATACCGTCTTTCATGTAGTCGATCAGCAGACTGATGTTTCCTAACGTATGATCTTCCCGTTTGCCGGTGGCTCCGACGATGGCAATTCTCCGGAATCCTTTCTTTTGCAGGAAATGAACGGCTTTGGTTTGGTCGTTCGTTTCTTGGTCCGCTATCTGGTGTACAATAAGGGAGAATAGTTCTTTATATTCCGGTGAAAGAGAATCCCCGTCACCAATAATTGCATCAGGAGTATGCCCACGCAGGATATATTCATTGGCTGCCCCGTCACAACAAACTACAAATTCTGCATTTTCCAGCATTTGCAGGGGAAGAGGATGGCTGGGATATTCGCCATTGGCAAGTATCACGGCTTCGGGAGTATAGTGTTCGTATTTCATTGTATGCTCATTAATTTTTTCCACTTAAAGTAGCCAAAGATAGCTATAATGGAGTAAAGTCCGTACAAAGCGGAAGTAAAATAAAGGTCTTTGTAGATATAAAGTCCGCAGCAGACAATATCCACAAGAATCCAAGCAAACCATTGTTCGATGTATTTGCGTGCCAGCATCCACATGCCGACAATACTTAATGCGGTAGTAAAACTGTCCAGCCAGGGAACATTGCTATCCGTATATGCTATCAGTATCCATGCAATGCCGAGGAAAGAAACGACGAATACCAGAAAAAGAGGCAAGTAACATTTTCCCGGAGTATGTACGATAGGAAGACCTTTAGGGGGGGCACCGATTGAAGCATCTGCTGTCGTCAATTGGCCTTTCTTTTTTCTGTGTCCCCATATCCAGAAGAACCAGCCGTAGATGGCAGCTATCAAGTAGTAGATATTGATGCCAAAGTCAGCATACAATCCGGCTTTGTAATATACGAAGATGTAGATGGCAGGCATCACAATACCCGCTATCCAAAGGTAGATACTTGCCCGGTACTCTAACCAAAGGTAGACCAGCCCGACAATCGTACCGAATATTTCCAGAAAATTCAATTCCATAACTCTGTGTGATTAAAAGCGGAAAGAAACATGTCCCATAACGTTTGTTCCTGCTTGTGCAGCATATCCGGCATAGTTTCCCCGATTTTCCAGTGTATCGGTGTAGTCACTTGATGCCCAGCCGTTGTTTTCATATTTTTCATTAAACAAATTGTATACAGTAAATCCTACGGTGACTTCTTTCAGTACTTTCTTGGGACGGAAGCTGTACGCCAGATTGAGGTTGCTGACAAAATACTTATCAAGAGTCAGTTCTTCAACTTCTGCGTTTGTCATATACTGTTTGCTTACGAACTGTGATTGCAGGGCAGCTTCGAATCCCTTAGATTTGAATGAGAAACGATTGTTGAGTAAGAAGTCCGGTGAGAAAGCAATGTGAGTGTCTTTATGCTTTATCTGAATAGTTGGGAGAGAAGTAGAGCTACCGTCGTTATTATAGTGGTAGCCCGGCAGGCTCTCTACGAAATCCTGAATACGGTTTTTGCTCCATGTAGCGTTGATATCCCATTGAAACCATTTGCACGGTTTGATTCCCAGCATGATTTCGATTCCCATGCGATAACTGTCCGGCACGTTTTCGGTCAGTGCTTCACCTATATCGTTTAAGGCTCCGGTCAGAACCAGTTGGTCGGTATAGTCCATGTAGTAGAAGTTTGCACCTGCTGTCAGCCATTGGTTGGCAAAGGTATATCCTGCTTCATAGTCGAGCAGCTTTTCTGCTTTGGGGTACGAGTCCGGATCACCATTCGTATAATTGTTTCTTGTCGGCTCTTTTTGAGCAACCGAGAAAGAGGCATAGACACGATGGTTGGAAGTGATGTTCCAGTTTAATCCTACTTTCGGGTTAAAGAAATCGAACTTTTTATCTACTGCCAGTGGACGCAGGGCATTCTTGCTCCAGTCATATTTATCATTGTTTCCGTCGATGGTATAGTTGATGTGGCGATACTGGAGATCGGCATAAGCACTTAGTCCTTTAGTAAGATCGTAGTTCGCTTTCAGATAAATATTTCCATCGGTCTTCTTGGATTTATTGCGGTAATATTCATGGTCGGGAGATAGAGAACCTACATAGTTTTTCACCCAGGGAACTCTTCCGAAGTTATTGCCCCGGTATTGATTTAATCCGCCGCCCAGGGATGCACTTAACCTGTTGGCTGTGTAATTGAGAGAAAAAACACCGCCGCCGAATTTATTATCCATCTTCTTTTGACGGACTAAATCGCTTTTAGCTACTTCGGTTCCATCTATTGTAAATGGCTTTAATCCATATTCTATCAGGTATCTGCCGTCTTTGTACTCTTCGTAATAACCGTCACCTTTGGTATAATGTAAGGCAACGTTTAGGTTCCAAGCCGTTGAGAAAGTATGATTGAAGAGAAGTTGATAATTCTTTTGCAGGTAATTATCTGTTTGGTCGTCATAATAATGTTTTTTGCCGTTGGCATCGGTGTACATTTCCCCGCAAGGATTGTAACGTCTGCCGAATTCTTCCATTTGCTCTTTTGTTGCATATCCCCAAGCATGATATGTCTTTTCTTTTCCGGCAAATGCAATCAGTTTCACAGAGGTGTTTTCTGCAAAATAACCTCCTTGCAGGTAGTAAGAGTTCAAGTCCACCGAAGCACGGTCTATGTATCCGTCCGTACCGATATTGGAAAGGCGGGCGTCAAACGTCCAGTGGTTATTGAGTAAGCCGGTTCCCACTTTCACTGTTTCCTTGTGTGTATTGAACGAACCGTATGAACCATTGAATTCGGCGTATGGTTTCATAGATGCACCTTCGGTTTGCATATTGACACTGGCTCCGAAAGCACCTGCTCCGTTCGTCGATGTACCTGCTCCGCGTTGCACCTGCATATCTTTTACGGAAGAAGAAAAGTCGGGCATATTCACCCAGAACAGGTTATGGCTTTCGGCATCGTTCATCGGTATGCCATTTACTGTGATGTTGATTCGTGTGCCATCGGTTCCACGTACGCGAAGTGTCGTATAACCGATACCGGCTCCTGCATCCGATGTGGTCAATGTGGAAGGAGTCATACTTAGCAGATAGGGGATATCCTGTCCGAAGTTTACCTTTTTGAGTTCTGCTTTACCTATATTGGTGAATGCCACGGGAGTTTTGGCTGTGGCACGTGTGGATACTACCTGCACCTCTTGCAGGTTTACTACTCTCATACTGTCCTTTGCACTCGTCTGTGCATGAACAGTGATGCCTGCGCCCAATAAGGCGACGGCCATCCATACAATTCTTTTCATTTTTGCTTACTAATTAGTTCTCTACGCCGGCATTACCCGGATCAGATTCTATGGGTATGTTCTCAGCCCGTCATGTTAAGGCACCCCTACCAGTGAATCGGTTACAAAAATACAGCTTTTGCAGGAGGAAAGCAAAAAAAACTTTTAGATTCGCTAAAAACAATATAACTTTGTAGATTGTTGAAATAGCAAAACAGCAATTTATTCACTTAATATATATTTTAATTATGCTACTATTATTGCAAGCAACACAAGCTGCGGATTCTGTGCAAGTGGCCGCAGATAAATTAATGGAAGAAGCGATTGCCAATGCTGACGGATTGGATAAACTTTCGCTGATTACTCAACAACTGATAGACTTCGGTATTCGTGCCGGAGAACGTATACTGATTGCGGTCATCGTCTTTATTGTCGGACGTTTCCTTATCTCGTTGCTCAACAAGTTTATAAGACGTCTGTTGGATAAACGAAAGGTGGATGTTAGTATCAAAACTTTCGTTAGAAGTCTGGTAAATATTCTGTTGACAATCCTTTTAATTATTTCTGTTGTCGGCGCCTTGGGAGTTGAAACAACTTCGTTTGCGGCTTTATTGGCTTCTGCCGGTGTGGCTGTCGGTATGGCTTTGTCCGGCAATTTGCAGAACTTTGCCGGGGGATTGGTTATTCTTTTGTTCAAACCTTATAAGGTTGGTGACTGGATAGAAACACAGCAAGGTTCAGCCGGTACAGTAAAAGAGATCCAGATATTTCATACCATCCTTACTACTTCGGACAACAAATTGATTTATATTCCAAATGGTTCATTGAGCAGTGGAGTAGTGACCAACTACAGTCATCAGGAAACCCGCCGTGTAGAATGGATTATTGGTATAGATTATGGAGAAGATTTCAATAAGGTTCAGCAAATTGTTCGTGATATTCTGGCTGCCGATAAACGTATCTTGAATGAACCTGCTCCGTTTATAGCTCTTCATGCGCTGGATGCCAGCAGTGTGAATGTGGTGGTACGTGTATGGGTAAATAGCGGAGATTATTGGGGTGTTTATTTCGATACCAATAAAGCAATTTACGAAACCTTCAATGAAAAAGGTATCAACTTTCCTTTCCCACAGCTTACTGTGCATCAGGGAAATTGATTGTTATATTCTGATAATTCAAAAAATAAGGGAGTTGTACTTAACGTGCAACTCCCTTATTTTTGGGAAAACTTGTCTGGTGTGATTGAATAAATCTCTTTTTTATTTTATACCGAAATCTTCGGCTAGTTCATATCTATCTTCTTTGATTCCCAGTACATGATTAATTTTTCTCCTTTTCTCGAGATCTTTAAAGTAGTTTTCCACAACCTGATAGAGATCGAAGTTAGTGGTTGATCCTGCGGCTAAATCGAGTGATTCCACCATCTTTTCTACGGCTTGATGGATTTTCTCTGCGTCTATCAGATGCAGTTCGTTGCTGTGTATTAAATATTTTTCCATGACTGCAATGTTTTTAATGTTATATAGGTATAACATCTTGCAGTCATGGAAAGTTCAATGATTGAATGTTAGATTTTGGCAAGCGCCTGATCCAAATCCGCAATCAGGTCATCAATATGTTCCGTTCCAATTGATAAACGTACGGTGCCCGGATAAATCTCCTGTTCGGCGAGTTCCTGTGCATTGAGCTGTGAATGGGTAGTGCTTGCCGGGTGGATCACCAATGATTTCACATCGGCAACATTGGCAAGCAGGGAGAAAATCTCCAGACTGTCGATGAAGCGGTGTGCTTCTTCTTGTCCGCCTTTTACCTCGAAAGTAAAAATGGAACCGGCACCATTCGGGAAGTAACGTTGATACAGTGCATGGTCAGGATGATTGGATAATGATGGATGGTTCACTTTCTTCACTTTCGGGTGATTGTTTAAGAAATTCACTACCTTCAATGCATTTTCTACATGGCGTTCTACGCGCAAGGAAAGAGTTTCCAAACCTTGCAACAGGATAAAAGCGTTGAATGGACTGATGGTGGCACCTGTGTCGCGCAGCAGAATAGCCCGGATACGGATGGCATAGGCAGCCGGACCGGCTGCATCAACGAAGCGTACGCCATGATAGCATGGATCAGGTTCGGTTAGTTGTGGAAATTTGCCGGAAGCTACCCAGTCGAATTTTCCCGAATCTACAATAACTCCTCCTAATGAAGAACCGTGTCCGCCAATGAATTTTGTTGCAGAATGTACTACGATATCTGCTCCGTGTTCGATGGGGCGGATTAAATACGGAGTACCGAACGTGTTATCAATAATCAAAGGAATTTTGTGGCGGTGAGCTATTTCAGCTACTGCCTCTATATCAATGATATTTGAGTTCGGATTTCCCAGCGTCTCGATAAATACGGCTTTCGTATTTTCCTGAATGGCTTTTTCAAAGTTCGATAAATCACTTGGATCAACGAATGTTGTTGTGATGCCATAGCTGGGTAAGGTATGAGCCAGTAAGTTATAACTTCCTCCATAAATAGTTTTGGCTGCTACAATATGGTCGCCTGCGCGAGTGATGTTCTCGAAAGCATAAGTGATAGCAGCGGCACCCGAAGCAACTGCCAGCCCTGCTACTCCTCCTTCAAGAGCGGCTACGCGTTGTTCAAAAACTCCTTGAGTGGAGTTGGTCAGGCGGCCGTAGATGTTTCCCGGGTCCTGCAGGCCGAAACGTGCGGCTGCGTGAGCGGAATTGTGAAATACATAAGAGGTAGTCTGATAAATAGGTACTGCACGGGCATCTGTTGCCGGATCTGCTTGTTCTTGTCCTACATGAACTTGTAAAGTCTCGAAATGTAAATTCTTTGTTGCCATAATCGTATGTTTTTTAAGTTTTATATTTTTTCTTTATTTTCTTGCAAAGTTATGGGATGTAGATATATCGAACAATATATGGCTTAAATATAGAAAATAATGCTATTTTTGTGCCGTTATATGGAATAATGTATCTGCGTTATTCCTAAAAATCACCTTTTAGAAGAATATTTTTCTTATGGATACTTTTGATAAACTGGATAGAGTCGATTTGCAAATACTCCGTACTTTGCAAGAAAACGCCCGATTGACAACTAAAGAGCTGGCTGCACGGGTGAGCCTTTCTTCAACTCCTGTTTTTGAACGTCTTAAACGGTTGGAGAGTGGAGGATATATAAAGAAGTATATTGCCGTGTTGGATGCGGAAAAGCTGAATCAGGGATTTGTCGTATTCTGCAGTGTGAAGCTTAGACGTCTGAACAGGGATATAGCAGCCGAGTTTACACGGATCATACAGGATATTCCTGAAGTAACCGAATGTTATAACATATCAGGAAGTTATGATTACCTGTTGAAGATTCATGCTCCCAATATGAAATACTATCAGGAGTTTATTCTGAATGTGTTGGGGACGATTGATAGCTTGGGATCACTGGAAAGCACGTTTGTGATGGCCGAAGTGAAGCATCAATATGGGATACATATTTAGTTCGTTGTGTGATAGTCTGAAATTTATCTTGTATATTTGCTATGTAATATAAATCCTCTTCTGCTGACACAATGAATTCAAAAACATATCCTCGCACCAATGATTTCCAGACTGTTTATCTGAATACAGTGATTAAGAATCCTGCCATTATGGTAGGTGATTATACAATATATAATGACTTTGTAAATGATCCTGTTCTTTTTGAGAAGAACAATGTATTATATCATTATCCGATTAATAAAGACCGATTGATAATTGGCAAATTCTGTTCCATTGCTTGTGGAGCCAAATTTCTTTTCAACAGCGCAAACCACACATTGGGCTCTTTATCCAATTATACGTTTCCTATCTTTTTTGAGGAATGGAATTTAGATAAAGGAGATGTAACCTCTGCCTGGGATAATAAAGGGGATATAGTAATAGGTAATGATGTCTGGATTGGATATGAAGCTGTTATCATGGCGGGAGTTCATATCGGAGATGGAGCGGTCATTGCGTCGCGGGCAGTGGTTACTAAAGATGTTCCTCCCTATACGATAGTAGGTGGGACACCAGCCAAAGAAATCCGGAAGCGTTTTGATGAGAATACGATTGTCCAATTGCAGAAATTGCAATGGTGGGATTGGAGTATTGAGAAGATATCCGAATGTATACCTTATATTACAGGTGGAAAGATTGAAGAACTGATAAAAAGATAAACAGTGTGTATATATGAAATTTATAATAGAGCCCGGAACTTCTGCTGATATAGATGAACTGGAAAAGCTGTATGATGAACTGAATGATTATCTGGCTGTTACGACTAATTATCCCGGGTGGATAAAAGATGTTTATCCTGTTCGGGAAGATGCGGTTGCCGGTGTAAATGATGAAACGCTTTACGTAGCAAGATATGATGGAAGAATTGTCGGTTCAGTCATTTTAAATCATCAACCGGAAAAGGCTTATGAGAATGTCAAATGGAAAATAGAACTGGACTATAGTAATATCTTTGTGATACATACTTTTGTTGTACATCCTTCTTTTTTGAAAATAGGAGTAGGGCATGCATTAATGGATTATTCATTGGAATTGGCTCAAAGTTCGGGGATAAAGTCTGTGCGGTTAGATGTTTACGAGAAAAATCTTCCGGCTATTTCATTGTACGAAAAGTGTGGGTTCGAATACATTGATACCGTAGATTTAGGATTGGGTCATTACGGTTTAGAGTGGTTCAAACTTTATGAGAAAATCATTTTATAATCCCTTCCTTACATTATGCATTCATTGTTATAATTCAGTTGCTCTTAGATTTATAGAATAATAAATATCACATCATAGACATGAAGAAACTAATTATTGTATTTGTTCTTTTATTATCAGCACTCTCTTGTTTCTCACAAATAGAGTTTTTGACTTGTCTTTTTGATGCTTCAAGAAACAGAGTGATACCGCTAGCCGTCTATCAGCCGCACAAAGTGAATTCGAAAACAAAAGTCATTATATTTAGCCACGGCTACGATGGAAATAAAAATAATAAGTCCAATCAGACTTATGCCTATCTAACACGATTCCTTTCCCAGAAAGGCTTTTACGTGATAAGCATACAACATGAATTGGCAGATGATCCTCTTTTGGCCATGGAAGGTAATTTCATGGAAACACGCATGCCAAATTGGGAAAGGGGAGTGGCAAATATTCTTTTTACTATTCAGGAATTTAAGAAATTGAAGCCACAATTAAATTGGAATGACCTTATATTGATAGGACATTCCAATGGTGGAGATATGACCATGTTATTTGCTACCCGATATCCGCAGTTGATAAGTAAAGCTATATCTATGGATCATCGCAGAATGATAATGCCCAGAACACAGAAACCTCGACTCTATACGTTAAGAGGATGCGATTATGATGCAGACTCTGGAGTGTTACCTACTGAAAAGGAGCAGGAACAATTCCGGATGAAGGTTGTAAAATTAGATGGAGTAACACATAGCAATATGGGAGAGAATGGAACGGAAGAACAACACAACCTTATCAATCAGTATATCTATGGATTTCTTACACGGAGATAACTGATGTATTATATTTATTTTATCCAATGGTTTTAAATCGGAAGCCTGTTTTTCTTATAACTTTGCAACTGATTTTAGAAAAAGAAGTTTGGGATGATAAATAAATATGAAGAACGACTGGGGACAGAGCGCATGTTACCGCTTGTTTTTAAGATGGCACTTCCGGCTGTGGCAGCGCAATTTGTTAATTTGCTTTATAGCATGGTCGACCGTATTTATATTGGTCATATCCCTGGGATTGGTACGGATGCATTGGCGGGTGTAGGAGTAACGACTTCTCTTGTTATACTGATTTCTTCTTTTTCAGCGATAGTAGGAGGTGGTGGTGCGCCGTTAGCGGCTATCGCACTCGGACAGGGGGATCGTTCACGTGCCGGAAAAATTCTGGGTAATGGTTTTATCCTGCTGATACTATTCACCTTGTTTACTTCTCTCATCGCATATACCTTTATGGAGCCGATTCTACTTTTTACAGGAGCTTCAGAAAATACATTGGAGTATGCAGTCGACTATCTTTCTATCTATTTATTAGGAACTATCTTCGTAGAAATATCCACAGGATTAAATTCTTTTATCAATGCACAAGGGCGTCCTGCTATCGCTATGTACTCGGTATTAATAGGAGCGCTGTTGAATATCGTCCTCGACCCGATTTTCATTTTTTGGCTCGATATGGGAGTAAAAGGTGCAGCTCTGGCTACAGTGCTTTCACAGGCATGTAGTGCAGTGTGGGTTTTAACTTTCCTTTTCTCCCGACACGCCTCTCTCCCTTTGGAAAAACGTTATATGGCGTTGAACCGGAAAATAATACTTTCTATATTTGCTTTGGGCGTATCACCGTTTATTATGGCAAGTACCGAAAGCCTGGTTGGCTTTGTTCTGAACAGCAGCCTGAAAGATTTTGGAGATATTTATGTCAGCGCATTGACCATCTTGCAAAGTGCGATGCAATTCGCAAGTGTCCCATTAACCGGATTTGCGCAAGGGTTTGTTCCTATTGTGAGTTATAATTATGGGCACGGCGATAAACAACGTGTCAAAGACTGTTTCCGTGTCGCATTGATAACCATGTTCTCATTCAACTTACTGCTGATGCTATTTATGATTCTTTTCCCCTCAACAGTAGCTTCCGCCTTTACGAGTGATGAAAGACTGATAGAAACAGTCCGCTGGACAATGCCTGTTTTCTTGGGTGGTATGACTATTTTCGGATTGCAACGAGCCTGCCAAAATATGTTTGTAGCCTTGGGACAAGCAAAAATTTCTATTTTCATAGCCTTGCTGCGCAAAGCAATTCTGCTGATCCCATTGGCATTGATATTGCCACACTTTATGGGAGTAGCCGGTGTATATGCGGCTGAAGCAATATCCGATGCGACAGCGGCAATTTGTTGTACTTTGTTGTTCTTCTGGCAGTTCCCTAAAATTTTGGGAAAAATCCAGGGGAGCACTCTGCAGGTGAACTGATTTTCCTGTTATTAAACCATAAATGAAACTGATTGTGTAACTGCTTACATATTTTTGCGAAAAATGTTTGTTCATATTATAAAAAGCTAATATATTTGCGTAATCAATTACGTATTTAGTAACGCAACTAATAAAAACATGGACTTTTTTAATCAGACAGGCAAATTAGCCATCGGTAGCAGATTACGCATGTTGACCGATAAAATAACAGTAGATGCGGCCGCCATCTATAAAATGTTTGGAATAGACCTCAAACCGAAATGGTTTCCAGTATTTTTTGTATTATCACGTGGGGAGGCAAAAACCATTACGTCCATAGCCAAAGAGATTGGTCATTCTCATCCTTCCGTGAGTAATATTATTAAAGAAATGGTAGCTAAAGGATTAGTGAAAGAGACAAAGGACAAATCCGACGGGAGAAGAAACATGGTCATGTTATCTGCCAAAGGAAAAAGAATGTCCGACTCTTTTTCGGAACAGTGCATAGATGTTACGGCAGCTATTGAGCAAATCACGCAGCAAACCCGGAATGATCTTTGGAAAGCTATCGAAGAATGGGAGAATCTTTTGTTGGATAAATCTCTGTTGGAGCGGGTGAAGGAAGCGAAAAAGGAACGAGAGAGTAAGGACATCAAAATAGTTCCTTATGAACCTTGCTATCAATCTGCCTTCCGGACCCTTAACGAAGAGTGGATAACTGCTTTCTTTCGGATGGAAGAGGCCGATTACAAGGCTTTAGACCATCCACAGGAATATATTCTGGATAAGGGAGGAGCTATCTTAGTGGCTCTTTATAAAGATGAACCTGTCGGTGTATGTGCTTTGTGCAAGATGGATCATCCGTTGTATGATTATGAGTTAGCCAAGTTGGCTGTTAGCCCCAAGGTTCAAGGAAAAGGTATCGGAGTACTACTTTGTGAAGCTGTTGTAAATAAGGCGAAGGAGCTTGGTGGTAAAAGAATCTTTATAGAGAGCAATACCCGTTTGAAATCGGCTATCCATATTTATCATAAGTTGGGCTTCAAGGAACTTCCCGAATATCACACGACTTATGAAAGAGGAGACATACAGATGGAATTAATGATTGAAGAGTGAAAATGAAAAAGGTGGATGGTGAATTTATTAAGGGGCGGATTGCCCCTTGTGGACTGCATTGCGGAAAGTGCTTTGCTTTTGCCAATGGAGATATTTCTTATCACAGCGGTGAACTCAAGAAGGTATTAGGCAATTTTGATGTCTATGCACAACGTTTTGTAGAGATGCTTGATGAGCCTGTATTTGCAAAATATCCCGATTTTAAAGAGTTTTTGAATCATTTATCTATGGCGACTTGTCAGGGGTGCAGAAAAGAAAAATGCAAGTTGTTCAAAACCTGAATGTTCGTATATGCAGTGAAGAGAAGCAAGTGGATTATTGCTTCCAGTGTAGCCATTTCCCTTGTGAGAATACTGGCTTTGATGAACATTTATATAAGAGATTTGTAGCCATCAACAGACGGATGCAAGAGATTGGAATAGAAAAATATTATGAAGAAGTAAAGGATTTACCTCGTTATTAGTTTATGGCTTTCTCTCTGCTTCATTCCAGTTCCTGCGCATAAATGTTGATGGCGCGTAATGCCTTTGATATTTCAGTCGGGGTGATTCCCTGACATTCTATTCTCAATACTTTTTCCCAGTCCTCCATATCTACATTCCATTTGTAGATTTGGGGACATAGGGTGAAAAGCGCTGCGATATGTTTGATATCCCGTACATTCTTTACCGAGGTGCGAAAAATTAGTATTTGCTCTTCCATAGTTACTATCGATTACTTTTGTTTTCTGTGCAAAGGTAAGTTTAAACAGGGTTCTGTATAGGATTATTCGACGAATGCCCTGATTCCTCATGACGAAATAAGTAATATGGGAGATTAACTTCATATAGCTATCCTTTGAAAACTCCCTCATCTGTACCTGTCAATATATAAAAAAGTGTATCTGTTCTCGTCTTTCTTTTTTGCTTTACTTTGCAGTGTTGTTTTAATCTCCTAATATACTTAAAGGTTATGAAGTTGAATTTTGCTAAAAGAATGTCTTATATAAAGGCTTCGGAAATAAGAGAGATATTAAAAGTGACTGAACAGGAAGATGTGATTTCGTTTGCCGGTGGTCTGCCTGCTCCGGAACTTTTCCCAATAGATGAAATCAATGAGATCAATCAGATTGTATTGAAAGAAGCAGGTGCAAAAGCACTTCAATATACCACAACGGAAGGTTATGCTCCTTTGCGGGAATGGATTGCCAACCGGATGAACGGGCGTTTGGGTACTGCTTTCGATAAAGACAATATTTTGATAACTCATGGTTCGCAACAAGGATTAGACTTGTCTGGAAAAGTCTTTTTGGACGAAGGAGATGTCGTGCTTTGTGAAAGCCCGACCTATTTGGCTGCGATTAGCGCATTCAAAGCGTATGGGTGTAGCTTCATTGAAATTCCCACGGATGAGGAAGGGATGATGATGGACGTTTTGGAAGATGTTTTGAGCAACACTCCGCATATAAAACTGATATATGCCATACCGACCTTTCAGAATCCTACAGGAAAAACGTGGAGTCTGGAAAGACGCAGGAAATTGGCTGAATTATCTGCCAAATACAGTGTTGCAGTTATTGAGGATAATCCGTATGGCGAGTTAAGGTTTGAGGGAGAACCTTTGCCCTCTATAAAGTCTTTTGATGAGGCTGGAAATATCTTGTGTACAGGTAGTTTTTCGAAAATATTCTGTCCCGGCTTTCGGATTGGCTGGATTGCGGGGGATAAAGATATTATCCGCAAATATGTATTAGTCAAGCAAGGTACGGATTTACAATGTAACACTATTGCCCAGATGACCATTGCCGAATATCTGAAGCGGTATGATATTGATAAACATATTGCAAAAATAGTCGAAGTATATAGAAAGCGCAGGAATGTTGCGATTGAAAGTATAGAACGTTATTTTCCGGATACAATAAAGTTCACTCGGCCCGAAGGCGGACTATTTACCTGGATAGAACTTCCTGTGGGGATTTCAGCACGCGAAGTTTTAGTCAGAAGTCTGGAGAAAAAGATTGCTTTTGTTCCGGGAGGTTCTTTTTATCCGAATGGCAACAAGGAAAATACGCTTAGAATAAACTACTCTAATATGCCTGAAGAAAAAATAGAGAAAGGGCTGAAGACTCTCGGAGAGGTGGTAAAGGAGTATATCCGCCAATCAGAATGATTCTTTGATAATGTTTCCTAAAACCTGCAAGCGTTCTTCGATAAAAGGACTCCATTGCTGGCCGAAACTCAAACGCATACAGTTTCTGTACTGGTCGTGCAGTGTAAACATGCGTCCGGGAGCAATGCTGATCTTGTGTTGCATGGCTTTGTAATATAATTCTGTGGTATCAATCTTTTTGTTTAGTTCCACCCAAAGCATGAAACCTCCCTGCGGAGTTATGATTTTAGTGTCTTCGGGGAAATAGTCGGTAATAGATTGTGCCAGATGAAGACTGTTGGAATGTAATTCATGGCGCAACCTGCGCAAATGATTCTCATACCTGCCGTTTTCCATAAAGTTGGCAATGGCCTCCTGATTGAGGGTAGGAGTGGATATTAAATGAATATGTTTTTGGCGAATAACAGCATCCTTAAATTTACCGGGGGCAATCCAGCCTACCCGGTAACCGGGAGCTAATGTCTTTGACACAGAGCCACACCATAACACAAGTCCCTTTTCATCGAAAGCTTTGCATGGCTTAGGGCGTGAATGTCCGAAGAATACATCACCGTATAAATCATCTTCAATCAGAGGAATATTGTATTCAGTCAACATCTGCACTACCTCTTTTTTATGCTCATCGGGCATACAACTTCCCAGTGGATTACTGAAATTACTGATAAGCAGGCATAGATTAATCTGCGGTAATACTTTTCTTAAAGCATCGGGCTCAATACCTGTTACAGGGTTGGTGGGCAGTTCCAACACCCGGAGTCCCATGCTGTTGGCCAACTGCAATATGCCGAAATAAACAGGACTTTCAACAGCTATCGTATCTCCTTTTCGGGCAATAACAGATAATGCTAAAGAGATAGAATTGGTCACTCCCGTGGTAGTGACAATATCATCTTCAGTCAGATTTCCATTCCAGCTATATGCAAAACGGGCAATATAGTTTCTTAACCGAATATTTCCCTGCGGGTCTTCATACCTGGTACCGTTTCCCGGAAGTGAATACATTGCCTTGATTAATTCCTTATTGAGCTTTGCAATAGGCAATAGAACGTCTTCCGGTATTCCCAGTGAGAAACGGGTAATGGACGAATCTTCGATGGAATGATATACTTCCATGATTAAGTCGGCCTCTTCCTTTCCTAAAGATTGAGTTGCAGGTTGTGTTGTTGCCGGAGCAGACAAATTTAATGGTTTATAATTGACAATGTACCCTGATTTGGGGCGGGAGATGATAAATCCTTCCTTTTCCAGTTCATAATATACCTGGATTGCCGTGTTTAAACTCACGCCATATTCATTGCTGATAGTACGTAAAGAAGGTAATTTCTCGCCTGCTTTCCATATACCTGTTTTTATTTGCCAAGCGATAGTGCCGGCTATCTTTTGATATAGGATTTCTCTTTTCATGTTTATTCTGTATCCGGCAAAGATACAAAAATGATGTCTGCATCTGTTGTGTTTGATCTATTTTGTGGGGTACTTCAGGGTATAAGAACTAATTTTTCGCTATGCTATTTTTAGTTGTTCTCCTTGAATACAATATCTTTTTCGTTGCCTAATGAGTTTTCGTTTGACTTAAGTCAAACGAAAGAATAACTTAAGTCAAACGTTAGTTTGACTTAAGTTGAACGAAAACTGGAATGTATATTCGATAGTTATTGATAGTAAGGAAAGAAATAACTAGATGAAGTAAATATTCATAATAGTGGCATTTCTATTCTCGTCACCTGTTCTTCTTCGGGTACGTTGGGATTGCTGTAATAATATTCTATGGATGTTCCCGAAGGTTTGTAACCGTTGCTTTTTATCCATTCCATCATTTCATTGTACAAGACAGCCAGTTCACTGTAAGTTCCTTTATGCAGACAGGAAACTATTTTTCTTTCCGGTATCGTAATAGATCGTATAGCCCCTTCACCCTGTAACTCTCTGGATGATTTTAGACCAATAATCATTTTTATATTGTGTTCAGTCAGACTCTCAAAGTCGGGATACTCAACGTAAGGAATATCAGTAGTGACTTCGCCTTGTGCCTTAAATAAAGAGTCTATTTTTACGAAGTTCTTCCCGATAGCCTCCGGCATTCCATTCATATCCGTGTGTACTTCAACAGCCAAAGCGGATTGTTCCGGTTGTTTCAATAGCATGATTTCTGAAATCTTTCCCATAATACATTGTTTTTAGAGTGTTGATAATTTCTTATTTCTTTGTGACCGGAATATAAATGTCGGTCATTAATTCTGTTCTAAGAGTAGAGTAGGGACGGTTCATATACATCTCAAAGCTAAAGGTACTTTGAGGGCGATATTTACTTTCCGGAAACCACTCTTCATAAATAGTCCGGTATAACTTATGCAACAAAGAGTAGTCTCCAATATGTCTGAATACAGCATAACGTCCACCGGGAACTTCCATCACTCCCGGTTGCGAATCATTTTCAGTGTCATCAATTGTCACCCCGAGATAGAAGCGGCATTTATTCATGGGAGTTATGGACGGGTCATCCATACTAAGGCTGACAAACTTATAATTCAACTTTTCTTCATTATGTTGCTTGGCGTAATTGGTCAGTCTGTTCCATATTAATTTGTATCGGAGCTCATCTTTGTATTTTTCACCAACTTCGATACAAAATACTTTCATTGGCAGAATCGACCGGATTTCAGGAGTGATAACCGCATGTTGCTCATCATACATCGACTTGTATTTCTCTCTATATTGAGAGCTCGATACGCCAAAATGTTTTTTGAAGGCTTTGGCTAGACTAAATTTGGTCTGATAGTTTGTCTGTTCCGAAATCTGATTTAATGTAAACTCGGTGGATACTAACAAATGTGCTATATGTTCGAGACGTAAACGCTGTATGTAGCTTCCGATATTTTCTCCGGCAACAGTTTGAAACACTCTTCTGAAGTGATATTTGGAAAGTCCGCTTATCGTGCTAAGCATGTCTGTATCCAAAGTATCGAATAAGTGATTATTGATATAAACGATTATATCCTGAATCTTCTGGTGATGGATATTACAGGTTTCCAGCTTCTGTTTCCACCGTTTCAGATGGGGTAACCGTTCGTTGAGGATGTGCCTAAGTTCCTCCGGCGAATAAGCAGTATCTGCATATTCATTGTACTTGTCAGTGTATTTTATCCAGATATTAATCATTTCCGACATCGGAATGTCGACGATATATTTTCCGTCTTTCAGACAGTAATAGCAATATTCATCACTTCGCGAACCGTCGGAGTTAGTACCCAGATATTTCTCTACATCAAAGCGGAGAGGCATCCCGCAACTTTGACAATACCTCTTATTTATTTCTGATTCAATCATCGGTTGGGTTTTCGTTTGATAGATAGGAGCCGCTCTATATCATTAAATAAAGAACTATCTTTTAATTCGAACATAAGCCACTTCCCATCATGGAAAGTGGTCGTCTCATCATATATCTTTTGAGCCGCATTGGAGAACATTTCTCGCATGGATTCGAATTTAGTGCGTTCATCTTTACCTAAAATAACCATGAACCCAATCGTTTGCTCTTTGGCGTATAGGGCACATAGAGTTTTTCCGCCTCTGCGATATTTGTATTCGTAGGTCCATTTTTTTCCTCCATGATTCCACATTTGTTCCATATTGTACTTCTGTTCGATAAGTTGGCGAAGTGAAGTCCATAGATCATAAAGTTCCTTACCTGTCAAGGCTTCCAGAGTTTCGGGAGTTGGGATTTGAAAAGTATCTTTCATGGCATTCCGTATTTACTTTTGATTATCTACATCACAAAGGTAGACTGAATTTCTAATAGATCGTTGTCCAATATAGGCATTTTAGGCAGTGCAACTGAACAAACTGTCCCGAAATTAATTTCTTTTGTAGAAGCGGGATATTGGTGTATAACTTTTATCTTTGCATTAATTTAAAACAAAGCAAAATTTAAAGAAAATGAAAACAATGCTATTAGCGGTAGGCACTCTGTGCCTCATGGCAGGTTGCTCGTCGAAAGTGAGCAGTTCTAAAGGAATTGTAAGTGATGCAACCATGAATACGGTAACGATTGTCACCGATAAGAATGATACTCTTTCATTCAGTACGATGGATGCGAATAAAGAAGAAGTCAACGGTTTACTTCTGAATGATACGCTAGAAGTGTTTTATACAGGAAAATATACACCGGGGATGCCGGCTACCAAATTAGTTCAGTATCCGCAATCTCCGCTTGTGGGAGGTGACCGGGATGAACATGGCTGTATCGGTTCTGCCGGATACGTATGGTGTGAAGTGCAAAAAGACTGTATCCGCTTGTTCGAGAAAGGGATTCGTACAGAAGCAGTGGATGGCAGCGACACTTCTGCTTTCATTGTTTTTAGTCCCGATTCTACACAGCTGGAACTTTTCTTTTCCAATAATCAGCCCAATGAAATATTGGAAAGACGTGGACTGCCTTCAGGAGGTTATGCATGGAACGTGGAGGACGATGATACGAAAAATGTACGATTGATAGATGGCTTGTGGACAATCAGTCAAAGAGATAAATTAATTTATAGCCAGAAGGCCGGGAGCTAATTTAAAAAGCTCCGGTATTCTGTATACTTGTTTATTGTGTCATATTCCTGGCCGTCAATGTAGCATAGACATTTTCTGCGTATTGTCTTCCTATGGGAATTACAATCCGGCATCCGGTCAGGTTTATTTCCCGTTTAGAAAATCGTTCCACTTTATTAATCGGAATGATATACGAGCGGTGCGTACGTAGAAAAGCCTTTTCGGGTAACATCTCCTGAATACTTTTCAGACTTGTGCGCGATAATATATAGTTGCCGTTTATACGGAATATTTTCGTATAATTTTCCATTGCTTCGATATAAAGAATATCGGAGACAGGAATAGATATATTATTGTATTCTTGTTTGATTATGATGTTTTCCGGCTGTTTGTTCTGGCGTGCTTCGATAAAGACAATCGCTTTCTCCACTGCCTTCTCAAATCGTTCGTAAGCGAAGGGTTTATGCAGGAAATCCACGGCATCGAGGTCGAAGCCGTCCAGTGCATACTGTGCATGGGCTGTCGTAAAGATGAGACAACTCTCAGGAGGAAGTGCATGGGCAATATCCAGTCCGCTGATGCTGTTCATTTCAATATCCAGAAAGACCAGATCAGGTTTGCACCGGGCTATTTCTTTCAGCCCGGTCAGCGGTTCGCTGAAAGTAGTAAGTTCCAGTCCGCCTTTTCGTTCGCAAAACTGGCTGATGATGAGCAATGCAATCGGTTCGTCGTCAATAGCGATACAAGTCAGCTTTTTCATCGTAGTTGAATGTTAAGATAGGTTTTGAAACATCCGTTTTCTTCTTTTGTAAGCAATACAAAGCGGTTGGGATAAAGAAGTTCCAGCCGTTTACGGCAATTGTCTATTCCGATGGCATGAGGATTTTGATGGTTCTCCTTCATAATCATATTCTCGGTTTCGAAGATAAGCTGCCCTTCCTTTACAATGATACGAATAAAAATTGTACAGTCCGTGTCGGACGAAACGCCGTATTTGAAACTGTTCTCGACAAAAGTAATGAGAATCATCGGAGGAATCTGTATCTGTTCGTCATCCATCTCGGTTTCAAATGCCACTTTCGTATGCTTGTTTAAACGCAAAGATTGCAAATCAACATATTGGCGTATATATTCTACTTCGTTGCTTATGGAAATTAGATCTGAAGTAGTCTGGGCATACATATATTTCAGGATATTGGAAAACTTGATAAAGGCGGATTCTGTTTTGTCCGACTTCGTAAGTACCAGTCCGTAGAGGGCGTTCAATGTATTGAAAAGGAAGTGCGGATTGATTTGCGCCTTGTAGAGAGCCAGTTCCGCCTTGTTCTTTTCCGCTTCAATCTCCTGTTTGGAAAGAATTTGCCGGAAAAGTTCAAAAATCAGTTCTATGGAAAGACTGAACCCCGTCACTACCAGGAAAAAGAACCACACAGTTTGCGCTCGCATGTGTTGCCGGGCTTTATGCATCATCGGGTCTATATTGTTGGGTTCCGGTGGGTATGGAAAGTGGGTTAGCAACCATGTGATAAAGATAAGCGATAACATGAGCAATAAGATATGTCCGAACTTCCGTTGCATGAAAAGCATCGGTAGTTTCACTTTACGGTAGATGAAGTACAGACCGTAGAGATAGACAATCAGGGTCAGCATAAAGACCGTGTGGTGTACAATCCATTTGTCTACCGGCACTAACATGATGATGGGCGGCATGATTACCAGACAGAAAAGCAAGTCGATGTAAACAGGTATATTAGTACGTTTCATATTCTTCTCATTGCTCGTTTAACTCCCGGAAGTATATTTTCTCACTTCTTTGCAAAGATAAAAGATTGTTCTGAAACCCCAAGCATTCCCTTTTGTCGTTCGTCATCATATTCTTGCCGTTCGTCACTACATTCTTATTTTATTGTTTGATAATTCTTAGATTTGGTCAGTCGTGTTTTTTATGGAATAATGGGTTATAAATCATTAACAATCATTTAAATATAGCTACAATGAAACAACTAATCATTTTTGCCTTAGTTTGTTTGCCTCTGTTATGCGCTTGTGGAGGTTCGCAACAGAAAGAGGCAGATGCCACGTACAAAACACTTACCGTAACACAAAGTAACCAGATTTTGAAATCCGATTATACAGCTACGCTACGAGGGCGGCAGTATGTTGAAATTCGTCCGCAGGTGAGTGGCATAATCACCGGGATATGTATCAATGAAGGAGATCCCGTTCATAAAGGACAGACACTTTTCATTATCGACCAGGTTCCTTATAAAGCAGCGTTGGAAACAGCAGTGGCTAATGTAAAAAGCGCGGAAGCCAAACTTGCCACTGCTAAATTGACAGCGGATAGCAAAGCTGAACTTTACAAAGAACAGATTGTGTCCGAGTTCGATTTGCAAACAGCCCGCAATGAACAAGCGGCAGCAGAAGCGGCATTGGCACAGGCTAAAGCACAGGAAGTGAATGCGCGCAATGACCTTTCTTATACCGAAGTGAAAAGTCCGGTGAACGGAGTAGCCAGCATGATTCCTTATCGGGTAGGGGCGTTGGTGAGCAGCAGTATCACCGAACCGTTAGTCACTGTTTCGGACGACAGCGAAGTATATGCCTATTTCTCCATGACGGAGAATCAGATACTCGACTTTGTGCAACAGTATGGCTCACTTAAAAAAGCGATAGAAAACATGGACGAAGTGGAACTGACTATGAGTAATGGAAAAACCTATTCTCATACCGGAAAGGTAGACGCTATCAGCGGTACGGTGGATGAAGGAACCGGTGCTGTTGGGTTGCGGGCTGTTTTTGCCAACCCCGACCAGTTCCTGCGTAACGGTGGAAGTGGTAAAGTAGTAGTTCCTACTATCAAAGAAGGATGTATCATCATTCCGCAAGCGGCTACTTACGAATTACAGAATCGCATATTTGTATATAAAGTAGTCGACGGCAAAGCGAAATCAACTCCGGTAGAAGTGTTCCGATTGAATAACGGTACTGAATATATCGTCGAAACAGGACTTGCGCCGGGTGATGTTATTATAGCCGAAGGTGCCGGACTGGTGCGTGAGGGAACAGTAATCAAGAGTGATCCGACTAAAGAATAAGATGCCGTTATGAAAATCAGAACATTTATAGACCGGCCTATTCTCGCAGGAGTAATTTCGGTTGTTTTTCTTATCATCGGATTGATAGGACTTTCGCAGCTTCCCGTTGAACAGTTTCCTGAAATTGCACCTCCTACCGTCAGCGTTTCCGCTACCTATACCGGTGCTAATGCGGAAACAGTACAGAAGAGTGTAGTCGTGCCATTGGAAGAAGCGCTCAATGGAGTAGAGAATATGATGTACATGACCTCTTCCTCTACCAATAACGGTTCAGCGAGAATAACCATTTACTTCCGTCAGGGGACTGACCCCGATATGGCGACAGTTAACGTGCAGAACCGTATTGCTACGGCACAGGGATTATTACCGGCAGAAGTCACCCGCAGCGGTATCACTGTCCGCAAGCGCCAGACAAGTAATATCAAAGCATTGGCATTGTATAGCCCCGATAACACGTTCGATGAAAGTTTTCTGAATAACTATCTGAAGATCAATATCGAACCCCGTCTTTCACGTATTGCCGGTGTGGGTGAGGTGAATGTGATGGGAGCCGACTATTCGTTGCGTATCTGGCTCGATCCGGCTAAGATGGCCAAGTATGGACTGGTTCCGTCCGACATCACGACGGTACTTGACGAACAGAATCTGGAAGCCCCTACGGGAACGCTTGGCGCCGAATCGAAGAATACTTTTCAGTATGTACTGAAATATCGCGGACGTTATGAAGAAGAAAAGGATTATGGCAATCTGGTGATCCGTTCGCAGGCAGGAGGAGAGGTGCTACGACTGAAAGATGTGGCACGTATCGAATTAGGTGCCAGCTCTTATACATACATCGGTGAAGTGAATGGGCATCCCGGTTCCAACTGTATGATTGCGCAGACTTCCGGTTCGAATGCCAATGAGATTATTAAGGAAATAGATAAGGTGACAGCAGAAATTGCTCAAGGATTGCCTAAAGGGATGGAGCTGGTAGACCTGATGAGTTCGAAAGAGTTCTTGGATGCATCCATTAAGAATGTGATAAAAACCTTGATTGAAGCCATTCTGTTAGTGGTACTTGTGGTTTACGTTTTCCTGCAAAGTTTGCGGTCTACGTTTATTCCGGCCATTTCTATCATCGTTTCCCTTGTGGGTACTTTTGCTTTTCTCTATGCCGCAGGTTTCAGTCTGAATATGTTGACATTGTTTGCACTGGTGTTGGTTATCGGAACGGTGGTGGATGATGCTATTGTTGTGGTGGAGGCGGTGCAGGCAAAGTTCGACGAGGGATATAAATCTGCTTACCGGGCCACCATTGATGCTATGGGTGGCATCACTTCGGCACTGGTAACTACCACCTTTGTCTTCATGGCGGTATTTATTCCCGTATGTTTTATGGGAGGAACTACCGGAACGTTCTACACCCAGTTTGGACTGACCATGGCTGTTGCCGTAGCAATATCTCTAATTAACGCATTAACTTTAAGTCCCGCTCTCTGTGCACTGATAATGACACCACACATGGAGGCTGCGAAAGGGGAGAAGTTGAGTTTCTCATCCCGTTTCCACATGGCATTTGATAGTGCTTTTCATCGGTTGGTTCTGAAATATAAGAGTGGTGTATTTTTCATGTTGAAACGTAAATGGCTGGCGGGAGCATTGCTGTTAGTCGCTTGTGCGGGATTGTTCCTTCTGATGAAAACCACCAAGACCGGATTGGTTCCTCAAGAGGATATGGGAACTATCTTTGTAGACGTGCGTACTTCACCCGGAAACAGTCTGGAAGAAACCAAGATCGTAATGGATGAAATAGATAAGCGTATCCATGACATACCACAAATCAGAATGTTCTCTAAAGTGACGGGTAACGGTATGATAAGTGGTCAGGGAGCATCAAACGGTATGTTTATCGTTCGTCTGAAACCGTGGGATGAACGTACGGAAAAGGAAGACGGTATCAATGCTGTTATTAACGAGATTTACCGGCGTACGGATGATATTTCTTCTGCACAGATTATGGCCTTTGCACAACCGATGATTCCCGGGTATGGGGTAAGTAGTGGTTTTGAGATTTATATCCAGGACCAGAAAGGCGGTTCGATAGAAGATCTGCTGAAATACACCCGTCAGATGATTGACGCGTTGAATGCCCGGCCTGAAATCGGACGTGCCTCTACTTCGTTCGATACAAAATACCCTCAATATCTGGTAGAAGTGGATGCCGCCCTTTGTAAGCGGAATGGAGTGTCACCTTCAGATGTATTGAGTACTTTGTCCGGCTATATCGGTGGTAACTATGCATCCAATATGAACCGTTTCTCCAAACTTTACCGTGTAATGGTACAGGCTTCACCGGAATTCCGTCTGGATACCGAAGCATTGAATAATATGTTTGTCCGCAATTCCAACGGAGAGATGTCTCCTGTCAGTCAGTATCTCACTTTGACACGAGTCTACGGTGCAGAGTCACTGACGCGTTTCAATCTGTTCTCTGCCATCTCCGTCAATGGTGCTCCGGCAGATGGTTACAGTTCCGGACAAGCTATTCAGGTGGTACGTGAGGTTGCGGAACAGGTATTACCGGCAGGTTATGGCTTTGAGTTCGGCGGTATGTCACGTGAAGAATCCTCCACAGGGAATACCACAACACTGGTATTTATCATCTGTGTAGTTTTTATCTATCTTATTCTTTGTGCGCTCTACGAAAGTTTGTTCATTCCGATTGCGGTGATTCTTTCTGTACCATTCGGACTTGCCGGAAGTTTCCTTTTTGCCAAGATGTTCGGGCTGGAGAATAATATCTATTTACAGACAGGTTTGATTATGCTAATCGGCTTGTTGTCGAAGACAGCTATTCTGCTTACGGAATATGCTTCCGAACGCCGTCGTCAGGGAATGACAATCACACAAGCGGCTGTTTCGGCTGCGCAAGTCCGTCTGCGTCCAATCCTGATGACTTCTCTTACGATGATATTTGGTATGTTACCGATGATGTTTGCATCGGGAGTAGGAGCGAACGGTAATATTTCCATCGGTGTAGGAACCGTAGGTGGAATGTTGATCGGTACGGTTGCTCTGTTGTTTATCGTACCTGTATTGTTTATCGTATTCCAGTATCTTCAGGAAAAACTGATGCCGGCACGTAAACCGGCAGAGTTGGAGAATCTTTAATTGTTGAAGTGTATGAAAAAGATAATAATATGTTTATTCCTGTCGGCCGGATTGAGCGGTTGTCATGTGTACCGGACTTATGAACGTCCGGATATGACGGTCACCGACAGTCTTTACCGGCAGCCGGTGGTTGCAGCGGATACCGTTTCCATTGCTTCCCTTTCGTGGAAGGAGTTATTTACTGACCCGCAACTGCAGCAACTGATTGAAACGGGTATTGCGAATAATACCGATTTGAATATCGCCCGTTTGAAAGTGAAAGAAGCGGAAGCATTACTGCTTTCTTCCAAGTTGGCTTATCTGCCTTCTGTATCGCTCACTCCGCAAGGAACATTGAGTGGCGTGGATGGTTCGAAAACTTCCAAGACCTATGATATGGCAGCATCGGCAGACTGGGAACTGGATATTTTCGGAAAGTTGACCAATGCCAAACGAGGAGCCAAAGCCGCCCTCGAACAGAGTGAAGCCTATAGGCAAGCGGTACAGACACAACTGGTAGCAACGATTGCCAATAGTTACTACACCTTATTGATGCTTGATAAGCAACTGGATATCACCCGTCGCACGGCTGAAACATGGGATGAGAACCTGCGTGCAATGAAAGCATTGAAAAGAGCCGGACAAACGACGGAAATGGCTGTTGCCCAAACAGAAGCGAGCAAGCTATCGGTAGATGCCTCCGTACTTTCTATTGAACAGCAAATCAGTGAAATGGAGAATTCTCTTTCCGCCCTGTTGGGTATGGCTCCGCAGCTGATAACACGTTCTACACTTGACAACCAGCGTTTCCCGGAATCCCTTTCAACCGGAGTGCCGTTGCAACTGTTGCACCGTCGTCCGGATATTCGTCAAAAGGAAGCTGAACTGGCTGGGGCTTTTTATGCAACGAATCAGGCACGTTCTGCTTTTTATCCCTCTATCACGTTGAGTGGTTCCGCAGGATGGACAAACTCGGCAGGTGGCGCTATAACCAATCCCGGACAGTGGTTGCTTTCCGCTGTCGGCTCATTGGTTCAGCCACTTTTCAATCGCGGGCAGAATATTGCTAATCTGAAAATAGCGAAAGCACAACAGGAAGAGGCGTTACTCACCTTCCGCCAAAGTTTGCTTGATGCAGGAACGGAAGTAAACGATGCGTTGGTGCAATGGCAGAAGGCGCAAGGCCGTTTGGCACTCTCCAAACAGCAGGTCACTTCGCTTCAGTCCGCGGTGCGTAGTTCCGAACTGTTGATGCGGCACAGTTCGCAAAACTACCTGGAAGTACTTACTGCCCGTCAGACTCTGTTGCAGGCGGAATTATCCGTCGCTTCCAATCGTTTTGATGAAATACAGGGAGTTATTAATCTTTATCATGCATTGGGAGGAGGATACTGATTGATAGTAGATGGATTAAAATAAAATTGTTAATAAGTTGATATCAAAGATGCTGAATATATAAACTCCCATCATAATCTTTGTATTTAGCATCTTTGTATATATCAACCAGTTGATTACTGTAATCAAGGATTATATCTGTGGAGGTTTGGGATAAATTGGTCGCCAGAATACCACTTCCCAAAATGCCGGGATTACATAATACACTGTCTTTCCTTATTGAATTCATGGTAAGCTCTACACCTGTGTAATCTTTGATGCCGGCCTTTTCCAGACTGGATGTAATATAGTTGTCCAAAGATGCTTTATCATCTCCGGTCATGAATCCATACCATAATAAACACTTCATTCCTAATAGAGTAGCCTGTATCAGGACATCAAGATAGGTTACTCCAGAATCTCCTTTCTTGTCTATTTCGTAAGGATCGATATGGATGAAAGAGGATGTGGGAAGTGAGGGCAATAGCTCTATGGTACCTCTTGAAGAGTCGGCATGATATATCTCTACAAATGGACTTAATCCGATTTGTTGGGCATAGGTACCCACATTCTCCAGTGCACTCTTTTCTAAATCAAAGAATACAAACCTTTTTGCTTGCTTCCCTAATACATTCATAGCCAAGGCAGGTGAACCTAAATAATTCCCTTTTGCCATCTCTCCGCTTTCCAGTTGGTAATATACAGAATCTTTTAGAGATGGGACCTCGTCTGCTTTCTCCAGGAAATGATAGATGCCATATTGTTGCTCCGGGGTTTGTGTCATCGGATAGATGGCACATGCCGAATTGGTCTCTACATATACTTGCGGAGTTTCATTCTTGAGTACTTTACAGAGTATCAGATGTTTCAAGACATCGGGTTGTTTTGCGAAATGAGTGTAAGTTGCCATGTGTGAGTGTATTAATTATGCAAATGTAAACAAATACATTCTATTTATAAACAAAAAAGCACTTTTCAGTTCAAGTCTTATGCTGTATACTAGAATGTATGTATATGTTCACCCGATGCAGTGATAATTAATCCTCCGCTATTACTTACTATTATTTCATGTTTCCCCTCTGGAGTGACTAAGATTGAGCCCATCTGTACGAAGTGTTTTCCGTCTGTTGAAACCCGGACCTTGGAACTTGTCTCCTTTTCAGAAGATTTGTCTTCCTTCTTTTCTTTGCTCGTCTTGTTTTCGTCACGGCAATTATCATATCTGTCCAGATAACTCTCCATCTCTACCACCTTATTATCCACAAACCTGATTCTTACAACTCTGGCTGGAGGATATTCGGAAGAACGAAACTCAAGTATTTCGCTTTTATCATCAAAACTTCGATAAATGGGTTCACCCAAAATAGCTATCACATCTTTAGGAAACATTCCCCGTTCTATACGATTCAAGTTATTATAACTGATTGCAGACGTATAGCAACTACTGAATAGTATTGTCAGCAGCAAAAGCAAAAAGGTTGGATTCTTTTTCATATTAAGTATAGTTTATGTGTTTTCTTGATGTTACAAATGTAAAGTAAGAAAACTTCCTATACGAGTGATTCTCCCTAATTACATATAGGGATTTTCCTAACTTTTCTAATGCTTCCCGCATTAAAAATGCCTTTATTGCATACTTCTTTTGCTAATCTAATTTCTTTTTATCTTGATATTACGAAACCATACGTCATGACCATGATCCTGCAATCCGATATATCCCTCTTTCGCTTTTTCTTCTCTGTTGTTCAGTAACTCAAAAGCCAACGGCCATTTGGTTTCACTGAATTTACTGTTTTGGAGCCTTTCTTTCCATTCGGGTGTCCAAAGCTGACATTCCATGACTTTGGTCCCATTTAATTCATGGATGACGTGCCCCTGCCTGACTCTAATTTTTGTTTTATTCCACTTTCCAAAAGGCTTGGCTATCTGCGGAATGGCGGGGATAATGTCATAAAGTGAACCGGATATCCGGCTATTGACCTTTCCCAATTTGGCATCCGGATTATGTTCGTCGTCCAGTATCTGATATTCAAGTGCGGATATATAAATCGGCTCTAACCGATTTTTCCCGTTCATGTCTCTTGTTGTTATTTCACGTGTGAGGTAAAAAATGCCGGAGTTACCTCCTTTGGAAATCTTCCACTCCAGTTCCAATTCAAAATCTTTGAAAGGAGAAGCGAAAATAAGATCTCCTCCCTCTCCGGCTGCTGAACTGTTAAGATGGAGCACACCGTTTTCTACAGACCACTTCTCCGGTAAATGGTCTTTTCCATAGCCGCGCCACCCTTTTAGAGAACTGCCATCAAATAAATGAATGAAACCTTCCTGATCTGCGGGAAAGTCGGAAAGATTGATAATTGCTTTCTTTATATCTTCAAATTCCGGTCCTATTTTATTGGAGGCTTCGGGTTGGTTCCTTGATGAGGATCTGTTATGACAGGATATCCCTGTGAATAAAGCCAGGACCAGGAGGGATAATTTATATAGTTGTTTCATAATTAAACAGTTTAATGGCTGTAAATATAGCTTTTTTAGTGATTGACTCCTTCAAATAAGTCCCGGTTATCCCGTGAATTTTGTGAACTCCGTTTGAAATGATTAAAGGTGTAGCTAATAGATAGAGTGATAACCGGGAATTTCGGTCGTATATGTGTGACCGATTCCAGATTGGGAGTGGTGATGTCATTCTTATAACGGGCGGAATTAAATATATCCCGGAAGGACAAGGTGGACTGCAGATTAGAGCCAAACCATTGCTGGCGAATAGCCAGATTGACGAACCAGAAAGAGTCCGAGCGGCCTTGTGTTGTTACTGAAGGACCTACAAAGTTTCCATCCAGCTGAATACGGGTATTTTTGCAAATACGGAGAAGATTATTCACGGTAATATCATAATTAGTGCTGGTTTCTTCTTTTCCTCCGGAATTGATATTGTTTACTACCTTATAATAGTACACATTTCCGTTTACGTTCAGGTTCCACCATTTATTTACGATGAATTGTCCGCTCAATTCCATGCCTAAAGCGTGATCGTTTCCTACATTGGCCATCGAATCTAATGTAACTCCTGCTTCGTAGGGCACTCGCAAGCGTTCAATCTTATCTTTGCGCGACCGGTAAAACAGACTGGATTGTAATACTTGTTCACCGATATTCTTTTTGTAATTCAGTTCGTAGGAATGTATATATTCGGGACGTATGTCGGGATTTCCTATTTCGGCAGTATAATAATCGCGGTAAGTGATATAAGGTTCCATGTAAAAGAGTTCCGGGCGATTGGTACGATACGAGTAGGCAAATGTCAGTTTTTGTTCGTGAGGTAATGTATAACCGACGTGTATGGAGGGGAATACTTCGAAACGGTTTACCGTGCGATTGGCTCCTTCAATAGAACTTCGCAATACTTGATGGGTATGTTCTCCTCTTAGACCTGCCTGTATGTCGAACGCTTTGTAACTATCGCTTCCCATCAGATAAACCGAATGGATTCCGCGTTGGAAATAAAATGTGTTGTAGATGTCTTCACGCCAGTAGAACTCTTCTTTCGCCGGATTCCAGAATTGCATGCTGTAATCACCATCCTCCAGGTAAGAGTGAAATTGATAACCACTTTCCAAAAGTCCGGTTTTGCTATAAGGGTAATTGTAAACAAGATCACATTGTATGGTCCGGCGTATTTCATCTTCCCAGGCACGATGGCCTTGTTGACGTTGCCCTTGCTTGTCGAAAAGGTCACTCTGGAAATATTCGAGAGGATCTTGTTCAAAGCCTGCCATGAAACTTCCGGTGAGCGTATGTCCGTTGTTGTTGAACTTATGCGAAAATCCGGCTTTTCCGATATTAACTGTTGAATGTAGGTCGAAATCATCCCGGCTATTGTTATTGTGTGGAGTAGATGTACCATTGGCATCCGTATGTGTTTCTGTATAATCCAAGTCTCCTTCCCGGGTGAACTTATCATAAACGATTTGCAGTTCAGCATTGATTGATGTCCGGGGAGAGAAAGAATAATCAATGCCTCCCCGTAAACCATAGTGATAATTTTTTCCTTTTCTGGGACCGATGGATGTGGAAGTGGTGGTTATGTGATCGACAATGGTTGTTTTTCTCTGTTCGAAGTCGCTCTCGCGTATGGGCTGGTTCCAGTGTCCGGCAAGATGCCATTGCAATTTGTTGTGTTGCTGGGATAATAGGAAGTCGACGCCGTTGGAAAGAGCTGTGCTGCCATATACATTTATCATGCCATTGATACCCTGTTGCTTGTTTTTCTTGGTGATGATATTAATCATGCCGACTTCTCCGTCTGTGTTGTAACGTGCAGAAGGAGTCGTTATAATTTCGATGTTTTCTATTTGTCCGGCGGGTATCTGTTGTAGTGCCTGGCTTCCTGAATAGAAACTCGGTTTTCCGTCGATATATACTTTGAAACCACTGCTTCCCCTGAATGTTACTTCTCCGTCTGCATCCACCCGGATGGCAGGAGTGTTTTCCAGAATATCGACTGCTGTTCCGCCGCTGCTCATCAGTGCATTGGATGCATCAATGATCTTTTTATCTAATTTGTAAACGACCTGTCTTTTAGTTCCTTCTACCACCACTTCGGTGATGCCGATCTCTAAAGGTTGTAATTCTATGATTCCCAAATCCAGTGCAGGAGCGGAAGAGGAACGGATGATGATTGAATCTTGGGTGTAAACATCATATCCGAGAAGTCTTACCATTAAAGAATACTTTCCGGCTCCGATGTCGGGTAACAGGAAATGCCCATTGGATTCTGTGAGAACATGGGATACCGTGACTGTTCCTTCTTTCAACAATATGACGTCGGCAAATTCTATCGGGTTTCCCGTTCCTTTTTCGCGAATGTTTCCTTTGATTTGTGAAGCCGTTGCCATAAAAGAATGGAAACAGAACATAAAGAAGATGAGAGTGAATGTACTTTTCATGATAAATGTTTTAAATGTGATGAGGCAAAGGTATTCAGACACTTTATATCCGGAGAATAGCACCTTTAAAATATGATACCTGTGTCACACAGAGAGATACATTTGTCACTGTGAGACATAACTATGAGGAGAAATAAGTCTATATTTGTCCATGATTTCATTATGCGGTATAGATAACAGAGAGAAAACGATTGCTTGTTTGCTACTTTCTCTATTTCTTTTGCAGGTTGCCGTATCTGCAAAAGCTTTCAACCTGCGGAAGATTAATAATTCGGAGAATCTTTCCAGTGGTATCATTTCTTCTATCCATCAGGATGAGAAAGGATTGATTTGGATCGGTACAAACCGGGGACTCGATATGTATGACGGCAAACGTGTGATGAAATATGGTCCGGAACATAACGAGAATTTCTTCACAGGCAGCAACATTCATAAAATCATGCAAGTGAATGATAGCCTGTTATGGCTCCAAACCTATCATGGGTTACATAAAATAAATCTTGAATCGTCAGCAATAGAATCTTTTGATATGTTCAACCGGATTTCTTTTTTGAACAAGGATTGCTATGGCAATATCTATCTGATACAGGGGAATTATTGCATTTATTATAAGTTGAAGGATCAGGAATGTTTCGAACAGGTATTTGTTCCCGGTTTAAGAGCGAATGATATTGTCGCCTTTTTTACTGACAATGCAGGAAAGTTGTGGATATTCCAGAAGAATGGTGTCGCTCTTTGTTTTTCTATACAGATTAGTCGGCAGGGGACGATAAAACTGGAACCTTCCGCCGGATATAAGCATTCGGCAGGCATTAGGTATGGAATAAGTGATGATAGTTCTGTTTTTTATTTTGTGGATGATACATATACACTGTATGAGTTTGACACATCGGCTCAAAAACTGTTTCTCGTTTGCGACTTAATAAAACATATAGCTGGAAAAGACGAAATCAGTTCATTAATCAAGTTCCATCATGATTATTTTATAGGATTTAAGACGAAAGGGTTGTCTTTATTAAGGAAGAATGACCGGGGGTATGTTCTTGAGGAAGTGAATGTGCCGGGAGGAATCAGTTGCATCTATAAGGATAAATATCAGGATTTGGTATGGATTGGTACTTTAGGGCATGGCATATATCTTTATTCAAATGATATGTATTCCATTCAATCTTTTCACTTGAGTGACTTTATACCTGATTTACATCAGTCTGTAAGTGCTTTATGGGTAGATAAAAAGAATACATTATGGTTAGGTACCAGAGGAGAAGGAATTCTACAGATAGATAATTTTCAGGTGGATAAGAAAGTAGAAGACCATGAACTGAAATTGTTAACTGCCGGTAATAGTCAGTTGCGGGATAATGTTATTCTTTCTTTGGACGAAAGCAGGCAGAGGAATCTTTGGATTGGGAGTGAAAAAGGGCTTACCTATTTTGATAGTGAGAGGAATCGTGTTTTTCCTGTTCCCTTGTCGAGCGGTGGGAAAGAGATTGAATTTATATCGGACATTTATGAAAAGGATTCGCTATTGTGGGTTTCTACGATGGGGGTGGGAATTATAAAGGCGCATATTGAATGGCGGAATGGTACACCTTTACTTACGGTTATCAAGCAGTTCTCTGTGAAAGATGGGGATAGGTTCGCGAATTGTTTTCAGGATATTTATCCGGAGGGGGATTCCGTATTATGGTGCATGAATAGGGGGGAAGGTGTTTATAAATTACATATAAAAACTTCGAAATTAAAGAATATCCGTTTGGAAGGATATGCAATCAATGAAACCAATGTGATGCAGAAAGATTATCATGGGAATTATCTGCTTGGAACTAATTTGGGTCTTGTGAAATATAATCCTACGGGTTATAAGGTATTGAATGAAGCGGGTGATCTTTTTGCCAATAGTGTATATGGCATTCTTTTTGATTCTTATTCTGACTATTGGTTGAGTACCAATCGCGGATTGATTTCATACAATACGGATACAGAGTCTATCAGGAGCTATGACCACCATGACGGACTTTCGATACTGGAATTTAATGAAGGAGCTTCTTTCAGAGATGCAAAGAATGGGATTCTTTATTTTGGAGGCACCAATGGTTTCGTTACCGTTGAGAGGAATTACTTTGATGAGGGACAACATTATATGCCGCTAATCTATTTTAAGGCAATAACTATACGGGAACAGCAGTATCCGGTAGAGAAATTTCTTTCTCAAGAAGGAAATAATACTTTTCTGGAATTATCCCATGAACAGAATTTTTTCACTCTTTCTTTTGCAGCTATCGATCATTTGAATGGGAATAGTCATTCTTACTATTACAAGTTGGACGGTGAGGGGAAGGGATGGACATACAATGGAAACTCCAACGTCATATCATTTGCTGACCTCCATCCCGGTAATTACAGACTGTATGTGAAGTATTATAATAAGGCATTGAGGAAAGAAAGTTATATCTGTAAAATGGATATCAAAGTACTTCCGCCCTGGTATGCATCTCATTGGGCTTATGGTGCCTATCTTTTGTTTGCATTGGCTGGCATATTGTTCATAGTCAGGATGTGGATGGCTCATCAGGAAAAAAATAAGAGGGAGCAGTTACAGAAGATAGAACAAAAGCATAAAGAGGAGATATATGAATCTAAACTTCAGTTCTTTACTAATATATCCCATGAGTTCTGCACACCGCTAACGCTTATTTACGGACCGTGCAACCGGCTTATGGAGCAAAAAGGGCTTACCGAATCTGCTAAAAGATATACATCTGTAATCAGGCAAAATGCTGAAAGGTTGAACTCTCTGATTCAGGATTTGATTGAGTTTAACAGAATAGAATCCGGATACAAAAAGCCGGTCATCGTCCCTGTGGATATAACGGCTATAGCCAATAAACTGGTGGAGTCATTTACGGACATGGCAGAATCACATAAGATTTTCTTAGAAAAAGATATCTCTCCTTTTCTAAAGTGGAACTCGGACAAGGATTTTATAGTGACGATTCTTTCTAATCTCCTGTCGAATGCTTTCAAATATGCAGGGAATGAGAAGATAGTAAGAATAAAGATTGGAATGGATCAGGACAACTTGTGGATCATCGTTTCCAATACAGGGAAAGGAATAGCCGAAAAAGATATTTCAACTTTGTTTGACCGTTATCGTATCTTGCAGCATTTTGAAAAGAACGATCACTTTTGGTCGCGAAACGGATTGGGTCTTGCCATTTCTCATAATATGGTTCATCTGTTGGGTGGCAGTATCAAAGTGGAAAGTGTTCCGGATGATTGGACACACTTCCGGGTACAGTTACCATCTCTTGAATCGTGTGTAATGGCAGCTGATGAAGGAGAACCGATCTCCTTGCCCGACTACAGATTAGATTATCATTCTGCTTTGTCAATTCCTCCAAACAATATGGATGAATTAAAACCGACTATTCTCATAGTGGATGATGAAATAGAGATCCAATGGCTGATCGTTGACATATTTAAGGATGATTATAATGTGTTGACGGCAACCAATTCTGTGGAAGCATTGAAAATATTGAAAGACGTCTATCCGGACATTATCATTAGTGATGTGGTTATGCCAGGCGTAGATGGATTGGCCTTTTCACGGGAAGTGAAGTCGGATGAGGCTATAGCTCATATTCCTTTTATATTCTTGTCCGCAAAGCGGGATGTCGGAATACAAACAGAAGGACTGGACGCAGGTGCGGAAATTTATATAACTAAACCTTTCGACGTCGATTATTTAAAATCTTCTGTTCGACGTTTGTTAGAGAGAAAAGAGAGCCTGAAAGAATATTTCTCATCTCCTTTAAGCTCATATACCTTGAAAGATGGTAAACTGTCTCATAAAGAGCATCGGAAATTCGTGAATGAGATTCTACGGATTATCAATAAAAATATTAGTAATAAGGAATTGACGGCTCATACGATTGCAGAGAAAATGAACATCGGTATTCGCTCTTTCTATCGTAAATTGGAAGAAATTGAAGGTGTGACTCTAACTGATTTAATCTGTGATTGCCGGTTGGCAAAAGCGACGGATTTATTGCTGAAAACGAAACTCACTATTGATGAGGTTGTTTTTCAATCCGGTTTTACCAACCGTTCCACTTTTTATAGGGCGTTCTCGAAAAAGTATAATTGTACTCCGACAGAATACAGAAGGGAGCATGCGCAGGTGGTGATTTAAAATACAGGTTTATACTAAATATCAGTCTTTCTTAAACCACCTGTAAAACCATTTGCCCACCTTCTCATAATGCCGGGTTTCGGTATCAGTGTATAGTTTAGAGAAGAACGACGTATCTAATGGTTCTCCCGATTGGTTAGGATATAATACGATTAAGCTATTGTTGGAGAAGTATTTACTAAGCTGTCTCGGTAGTTTCTCAAAAGAACTGTCGTAAGAGAGAGTCCCCGGTCGTGCACTGATAATAACTAATAAATGGTCGTAGCTTACTTGTCCCGTCAGCACCAGCAAGTCATTCCAGTCTTCCAAAAGGGAGAAATCGGTAAGTGTCTGCTTATGCCGTTTCTTTATCCACGCTTGTAGGCGTATGGTTGTTTTTTCATTGGCAAAGAAATGTACCCGGCATCCGAGGGTACTTCCCATTCGACAGAAATGCTCCATCCAATGAGGAAAACCGGATTCGTATTCGGCTTTAGGAGGGACGGCAATGACAATTCGTTTGATTGTATGGACTGGTATTAGAAACTTAGAGATAATTATCTCACAGTTTAATCCATTCAATAAGTGTTCGGCAAGTATTCCAAAGTATGAGTCTGTGATATTTTTCTTACGATGCAGACCGGTGATAATACTTGTGATCTCATTTTCCTTGACTGAATGTATAATGCCGGAAGCTATATTCAAATCATACCGTGTGACTTTCTTTAGTGGTACATTTGCTTCTGTTGCTGTCGTTTCCGCTTTTTCCAGGTAATATTTGCTTCGAAGTCGTAGATTATCGGAATTATTATTGTCGTTGATTACATTGAGGGCTAGTAGATTATCTTTCAATTTAGAATCACGTATGATTAGAGACAGATTCACCATGTCCTCGATAGTGTCCGGGTTGGCTATGGATACTAAAATCTTCTCTGTTTCTTTTGAAGATTCATTTTCCGATAGTGAGTCATCCATTGCCACCTTTCTGGCTGCCCGTTCGGTAATCAGTGAGCTCACTACGCAAGTGACCAGGATAAGCAAGACTGTGCCGTTCAGTACATCGTCATTCAGCAAGCGATCGCCGGTGGGCAGAATAATGTTATATCCAACCAATACGGCTGCCAATGTGGCTGCTGCCTGTGCGTTACTTAAACCATACATCAGATTTCGTTCAAGAACAGACATCTTGTATATCTTTTGTGTCAGCCAGCAAGCAATCCATTTGCCTGTCAGTGCCATGGTTATCATTACGGCAGCAACTTTTAAAGCATCCCCATGTCCGAAAATAACCCGTAGGTTGATTAACATTCCTACTCCGATAAGGAAATAAGGAATGAAGAGGGCATTACCGACGAACTCTAAATGATCCATCAATGGAGAAACGTGCGGAATGAGCCGGTTGAGTACCAATCCGGCGAGGAAAGCTCCCAAAATACCTTCCATACCTACGAGTTCCATCAGTCCTGCTCCTAAAAAGACCATTGCAAGCACAAAAATGAACTGCATCACGTTGTCATTGTATCGGTGGAAGAACCAGCGACCGATGCGTGGGAAGAAATAGATGATAAGTGCTCCTAGAAAGATTACTTTTACTACTAGCCAAATCCAGAATAAACCACCGGTTTCTCCTTTGAATAATCCGCCTATAACGGCTAGTACCAACAGTGTGAGCGTATCCGTCACCGCCGTTCCTCCTACAGCAATACTTACACTACGATGGCGTGATATACCGAAGCGGGTGACGATGGGATAGGCAACGAGTGTGTGGGAGGCATACATACTGGCTAGCAGTACAGAAGTGATTACGCCGTATTTCAGATAAGATACATTTGCCACGAACCCAATCCCGATGGGAATGATGAAAGCCAGTAATCCCAACACTAATGCTTTGTTTCTCGTCTCTTTGAAGTCTCCCATGTTCATTTCCAGACCAGCCAGAAACATGATGTAATAGAGCCCGACTTTGCCGAATAACTGAAAACTGCTATCGCATGCCAGGATATTAAATCCATGTTCGCCAATAGCCAATCCTGCCAGGATCATACCGATAATATGAGGGATGCGCAGCTTATTCAATAATATTGGAGCAAACAATATAATTAGGAGTACAAGGAGAAATATCCATGTAGGGTCGGTGATAGGGAATGTTAAATCAAGGCCAATCCAATCCATAATTTGACAAGTTCGTGATATTTGTTCCGCAAAATAACCTAAAAAAATGCTTCTAAAAAAGGATTAGTTAATAAAATTAGTCATTTATTTTTTCTCCAGATTCATGATTGATGGAATGAAGAATGCAAGTGTCCCTGTTATCACAATTGCAATACCGCATATAACAAAGACATTGGCTATGCCGATAGCGTCTGCTATAAATCCGGTTGCCAGTAATCCTAAAATGGAGGGTAACAAACTGATACTGTCGAACAAAGAGAATACGCGTCCCAAGAAAGACACTTCAATCTGTGTTTGCAACAAAGCTGTAAACGGACCGGAATAAAACGGCATGGAAATCCCTTGTACTATTGCAAATATAGCATAGATAATGAATGCTGAAGGAGGAAGGATTCCGGAAACGAAAATAGAAACTCCAATTATGATGTAGGATATGTTTATCATAACGACCTTTCGGATGCGAGGATTCCATATTCCCAGCAAAATGCCGCCGACTAATGCTCCCGAGCCGAAAAGAAGTTCTATCAGACTGACTTGGTAAGCTGTTCCGGAGAAGTTTTTCAGAGTCATCAACGGTATCAAGGCAACAACAGGCATGATAAAGAAAGTGATGAGTACTTCAGTGACCATCACCCATTTCAAACCACAATTGCTACAGATTGCCTGAAAACCTTCCTTCATATCCCGGAGTACATTATTGGTTGTTTCAGTTTCTGTTTTTTCCGGATTAGGGATAAATACAAACATGAGTGTCGTACAGGCTATGGCTGCTCCGGCAACGTCGAGCAACATAACTACACTCATATTCGTACTGACAATCAGCGCAGCACCTAGCACAGGACCGCAGATATTACATAAGGCCTGTATTGTCTGATTAATACTGGCAATACGCGTCAGTTCTTTTTCAGGAGCAAGCAGCGGTATGGATGATTTCATGGCAGGTGCGTGGAAAGCGCTTCCGACAGAACGGAGCATAAGCAGCAGATAAATCTGCCAGATTTCGATAACGTCCAGATAGAATAATAACGCAATAATGCCCGAACAGAGTGCAACGAAACTGTCGGCCAATATCATAGTCCATTTCCGACTCCACCGATCGACGAAAACGCCTGCAAAGGGACCTAATACTACTTGGGGTAAAAGTGCGGCGATAGTAGCAAATGAAAGCACCTCTGCCGAACCAGTCTCAAGACTGATCCACAGAACAATGGCAAACTGGGCAATAGAACTGCTAAGAATAGAAAATAACTGTCCGGACCATATAATGATAAATTTCTTTTTCCAATTATTCATAATACTTTATTGATTACGGATGATGATAAGGGGATTGCCTGTCTGTATATAAAGAGGGCAAATACCATTATGACTAAATAATAAACAAATGATTGAGAGAAATTGCTTTGATTTTTGTTGTTTTCCTGTAATGGAGGAAAGAAATAAAAAAACGGAAGCCCAGCTAAGAGAGCTCCAAATGAGGTACGGATAAAATGAATTGATAAATAACTTTCATATTCTCAAGTTCGGTTTTTGATTCGGCAAATGTAGACAAAAAATGCCGTTCTCATGCAAAACGAGTTCATAAAAAAAGAAAATTCGTCTTGAAATGGCTTCTGTAAGACTCTAATAAAATTCTAATAGCGTTCTAACAAATCTCTAACAGGCTTCCGGAATACCTCCACTTACCTTTGCATCCGAAAAAGAATGCTAACTATATTTTTATGGATGATGATGAAAAAGAAAAATTTGCAAATACTTTTAATTTGCGGTGTATTGCTAGTTACCGCATGCAAGAGTAAATCAAAGGAAGAACAACAGAGTGGTTATCGTATGGAAGGTGACACAGTACAGATCACAGACCGTTTTTTATCTGAAAAGATAAAAGTGACTGTGGCCAGACTTGAACCTTATTCCAAAGAAGTGATTACTTCCGGTGTGGTACGTCCTATTCCTACCCGTTATGCCTGCATTGCTTCCCCTTTTGCAGGAAGAGTTACAAAATCGTATATACAAATCGGACAACAGGTGAACCGGGGAACCCCTTTGTTTGAAATCAGCTCACCGGATTTTACTACGGCACAAAAAGAATACTTCCAGGCATTGTCGTCACGTGAGCTGGCTAAGAAAGATTTAAAGCGCAAAGAAGACCTGATAAAGAACGGGGTTAGTTCACAGAAAGAGCTGGAAGAAGCGCAAAATGCTTTGCTTATTGCCGACAAAGAGTTTGAAAATGCGTCTGCTGCATTGGAAGTATATCAGGTAGAGCAGCTGGAGAATATGTTACTGGGGCAGCCTCTTGTGGTACGTTCGCCTATTTCGGGCGAAATTATAGAGAATAATATTGTGACCGGACAATACCTGAAAGATGATACCGAACCTGTTGCGATAGTGGCAGACCTGTCTGAAGTATGGATTGCCGCCCAAGTGAAAGAAAAGGATATTCGATTTATCAATGCAGGCAGTAGTCTGGATATAGAAGTGTCTGCATTACCGGGTATGGTGATTAAAGGTAACGTTTATCATGTAGAAGAGGCGGTTGACGAAGATACAAGGTCTATCAAAGTACTTTCGGTTTGTGATAATTCGAAGAAACATTTGAAATTGGGTATGTATACTACCGTCCATTTTCTTAGTGCTCCTATTGAACAGATTCAGATTTCGGAGAGCGCATTGTTGCAGGGAGAGAAAGACAGTTATGTGTATGTGCAGGTTACTCCAGATATCTTTGTAAGAACACCGGTGAAGGTAGAAGCGACCAAAGATGGATTTGCTGTGATAAATGATGGATTGTATCCGGGAGATAAGGTCATCAGTGAAGGAGGATATTATTTAAAATAGGAGATTATGAAGAAGGATTTGATGCTTTCAATTATACAGAAAAGATGGATCATGCTTTGTCTGTTTGTGATGATGTGTGTTTTCGGATATTACTCATGGACGCAACTTTCAATAGAAGCCTATCCTGATATTGCAGATGTCACATCGCAGGTTGTTACCCAAGTGCCGGGACTGGCTGCCGAAGAAGTGGAACAACAGATCACTATTCCTTTGGAACGTGCCATCAACGGTTTGCCCGGCATGCATGTTATGCGTAGCAAAAGTACGTTCGGACTCTCTATGATTACGATTGTATTCAAGGATGGGACAGAAGATTATTGGAGCCGTCAACGGGTACAGGAAAGATTGAATGAAGTGGAACTACCTTATGGGGCAGTCCCCGGACTCGATCCGCTGACATCACCTGTGGGAGAGGTTTACCGTTACATTATAGAAAGTGACCAACATTCACTTCGTGAACTGACCGACCTCCAGAATTGGGTGGTTATTCCCCGTATCAAAGAAGTTTCAGGAGTGGCGGATGTAACAAATTTCGGAGGTATCACCACCCAGTTTCAAGTAGAAATAGATCCTTATAAACTGGAACAATATCACTTATCCCTTAGTCAGGTTATTGAGGCTATTGAAAATAATAATGCCAGTGTGGGAGGCAGCATATTGAATAGAGGAGATCTGGGGTATGTGGTACGTGGTATAGGATTGATAGAGAATCTGGACGATTTGGGGCATATTGTAGTCACTACAACCTCCGGGGTTCCTGTCTTTTTAAATGATATCGGTTCTTTGAAATACGGTAATCTGGAGAGGAAAGGTGTGTTGGGATATACCGATCGTACCCGTGATTATTCGGAAAGTTTGGAAGGGATTGTGCTTCTTCTGAAACATGAAAATCCGTCTAAGGTATTGGATGGCATTCATGCGGCAGTGGATGAATTGAATCATGAAATTTTGCCGGAGGGGGTGCGTATACATACTTTTCTGGATCGTACCAGCCTGGTGAACACAACTTTGGATACTGTTTCCCATACGCTCTTAATGGGGATGGCATTGGTTGTTATTGTGCTTATTCTGTTCTTGGGCAACTGGCGTGGAGCATTACTGGTTTCAATCACCATTCCGGCATCCTTGCTTATCGCTTTTATCCTGATGCATCTTACGGATATCCCTGCCAATCTTCTGTCACTCGGAGCCATAGATTTTGGAATCATTGTAGATGGTGCCATTGTTATGCTGGAAACTATTCTCAAGAAACGTGAGGATTATCCCGAACAGTACATCGAAGAACAAAGTATCGCACAACGAGCCAAAGAGGTAGGACGCCCGATTCTTTTCTCCACCATAGTCATTATTACAGCCTACTTGCCATTATTCGCTTTCGAACGTGTGGAACGTAAACTGTTTACTCCTATGGCATTTACGATGAGTTATGCAATGATCGGAGCACTTTTGGTTGCTCTTCTGCTGATTCCGGGACTGGCTTATGCTATTTACCGTAAGCTGCGCAAGGTCTATAAGAATAAATGGCTGGAAAAATTGAAGGAGAAATATACTGGCGCAATAGAGAAACTCATTCAGAAACCAGTAAAGACCATACTCTTTTCATGTTTGATTCTGATTGCGGGTATCGTGTTAAGTGGTGTTGTAGGGAAAGACTTCCTTCCTGAATTGGATGAGGGTTCGATCTGGTTGCAGGTGAATCTTCCTCCCGGCATTTCTGTTGAGAAATCGAGAGAGATGTCCGATACACTTCGTTCCCGTACGATGAAGTATCCCGAAGTAACTTATATCATGGTTCAGGCAGGGAGAAATGACGATGGTACAGATCCGTTCACCCCTTCGCATTTTGAGGTATCTATCGGGATAAAGCCTTATGATGAATGGCCGAAGGGAAAGACCAAGCAAGATTTGATTCATGAACTGGAAGAAGAATATAAGACGCTACCCGGTTTTAGGGTCGGATTCAGCCAACCGATGATAGACGGGGTGATGGATAAAATAGCCGGTGCGCATAGTGAATTGGTTGTAAAGGTGTATGGTGAGGATTTTCGGGAAACACGTCGTATTGCGGAAGAAATCACCCGGGCGCTGGGAACGGTGAAAGGTGCCGTTGATCTGGATATTGACCAGGAACCTCCATTACCTCAACTGCAAATCATTATGAATCGGGATGCGATTGCCCGATATGGGCTGAACGTGTCTGATGTGGCTGATTTGATAGAGGTGGCAATCGGAGGGAAAGCTATTGCACAGCTTTATCAGGGAGACCGTCAGTATGACATTACCTGTAAATATAAAGAAGAAATGCGGGATACACCCGAAAAGATAGCCGGATTGATGCTGACCTCTTCTACTGGAGCTAAAATACCCCTTTCGCAGGTAGCCGAAGTGAAGTTGAGTGTTGGAGAAAGTACGATCACGCGTGAAATGAACAGACGTCACCTGACGGTAAAGTTGAATCTGCGTGGACGCGATTTGGCTTCTTTCTTAAAAGAAGCGCAGAATGTGATCGATGCGAAAGTGAACTATGATAAAAGCAAATATACAGTCAAGTGGGGAGGGGCTTTCGAAAACCAACACAGGGCCTATACCCGTCTTTCTGTCATTCTTCCGTTGACGCTGATGTGTATGTTTATTTTGCTTTATGCTACGTTTGGAAAATTCCGGCAAGCCGCTCTGGTATTGTCCATCGTGCCGTTGGCGCTCTTTGGCGGAATGCTTGCGCTCAATGTACGCGGTATGACATTGAATGTATCGTCTGCCGTGGGCTTTATTGCCATGTTCGGACTTTCCATTCAAAACGGAATTATCATGGTATCTCAGATAAATAACTTGCGTAAAGGAGGAATGGAACTTCGGAAGTCTGTTATCGAAGGGGCACGTCAACGGTTTCGTCCTATCCTGATGACCTCGGTCACTACGGTACTCGGACTGTTTCCCGCTTCTCTGGCAACCGGAATCGGCAGTGATGTGCAACGTCCTCTGGCAACGGTTATTGTGTATGGATTGATATTCTCAGCACTCATTTCTATGTTTGTGCTTCCGGTTTTCTACTATCTGATTGAGAATAACGTTTTAAATAAAAAGAAGAATGATGAGAAGGAATATACACTTTAATATCTTGCTCCTTTTATTGCTTGTGGAAGTAATATCTGTTCGTGCAGTGGCGCAAATTCCAGACAGGACTCTCTATCAGAGTATCTCTCTCGATGAGTATCTGAAACGGGTGGGGGAAGGTAATCTAAACTATCTGGCAGAAAAATTGAATGTAAGTATAGCTGATGCGGAGATGATTGCGCAAAAAGTGCTTCCTGATCCGGAAGTGGGATTTGAAGCCGGTCATGAGACTTTTTCATTAGGGCTTTCCTATTCACTGGAATTAGGAAACAAACGAGGGGCACGGATAAAGTTGGCACGTAGTCAGATGGAGCTTGAAAAACTAATCCTGGAACAGTCATTTCAGAATTTGAGGGCTGAAGCTGCCAGTCTTTTTTTGGAGGCAATTCTTCAAAGAGAGTTGCTTGAAGTACAGCAAAGTTCTTACCAGTATATGTTGCAATTGAGTCAATCAGATAGTTTACGTTATGTAGCGGGAGAGATTACAGAGAATGATGCCCGGCAATCAAAGTTGGAAGCTGTCACTTTGCTCAATGCGGTTTATAGTCAGGAAGCTGCCTATCAGTCGGCATTGGTCGTGCTGAATAGACAGATGGGAATGGCTGCGGACACTCTTTATATTCCGTTGGGTAATTGGGATGAATTAAACCGTGAGTTTTATCTTTCGGAGTTGATTAAAGCAGGTCTGGATAATCGCATAGATTTGTTTACGGCTCAAAAAAACACGGAAATTACTTCCCGTGCATATAAACTGACGAGGGCAGAACGTCGCCCGGATATTGGTCTGTCCGTTTCTTATGAAAAAGACTGGAATCGTTTTTTTCCATCGGCTCGTTCTGCTACGGTAGGAGTGTCTATTCCTTTAGCCTTTTCGAATATCAATAAAGGGACCGTTAAGGCTGCTAAATTTCGTATTTCCCAGTCCGAAATTCAGGAGAAAGATATAGAGCAACAAATACAGGCAGAGATTATGCAGGCATGGTTCAATTATGAAGCTGAGAAAAAGAAAGTGGTTCAATTTAAGTCGGGAATGCTTGGAGATGCTCAGAAAGTAATGGATGGGATGGTATATAAATACAAACGTGGTGAAACCAACATTTTGGATGTATTAGTCGCCCAACGTACCTATAATGAAGTGCAGCAAGAATATCTTGAAACAATGAAAGGATATGCTGTCTCGTTGGTAGAGCTTGAAAAAGCTTGTGGTATTTGGGATATACGTTTTTAGTAAGGGGGAAATTTTTATCCGGTTCTACGTCCGGCAATGACAGTAGAACCGGATAAAAATTTTTAGAATACTAAATCGCAATTCTGATCTACGTGATTGATTTCAGCACCCTGTTTTTGATAAAAATCAATGGCGGGTTTATTCCATTCTGATACTTGCCAACGAAGTTTATGGCATCCTGTATCTTTCGCATATTCTATAATCTGATGTATTAACATAGAACCTACCCCTTGCCCTCTGAAGTCAGGCTCTACATATAAATCGTCCATATATAATGCTTTGCCCGTCCAGGTATAATAACAAAAGAAATAGGTGACATACCCAATAATTTTGTTATCAGATGTTTCAGCGATAAAACAGTTGAAAAAGTCTTTCTCAGCTATCATTCTATCCACTGTATTTGTCATTTTCTCGGGTAATTTCTCAAATTCTGCAAATTCTTTGAATAAAGCATGGATTGATTCGAAATCTGAAACTTGGGCTTCTCGTATATTTATCATTATTCATTTAATTGACTTGAACTTCTATATTTTTTGTTTCTCCATTTTAAAGCATGGTTCTATATTCTTCCTGTTTTTTCTTGGGCAACTTTTTTATGACTTCTTCTACCGAATGGCTAATCAGCTCTTTGATAAGTTTGTCGGGTACATCTCCCTCTAAATATACGGTTATCCAATGTTTCTTATCAGAAAATGGTCCCCAAAAGATATCTCCATACTGTTCTATTAATTCCTCTGCCTTGTCAGGAGCACATTTCATATCTGCCCAGAAATTTCCGTTCTTTGGTCGTAATGTAGCAAAAGTGAACATTTTATCCATGACCTTAAAAACCAGAATATTTTCACCAAACGGCATACATTCTGTTGCTCCTTTAACAGACAGACAATAGTCTCTATACTCCTCTATATTCATGATTTCTCTCTTTGTTCTTTTTCAAATGGCAAATATATCATTTTCAGTTTGTTTTTGAATAAAAAATCGGCATAAGGCGCAAAGAAAAGCAAAGTTCTACATAAATAAATGCAGGTCAGCATCTTGTATGCAGAGCGGGTGGAAACGGACTTCGGCATAAAATGCCTGAAAACACCCCTTTCGGACAAAGTTCGACTACTAAACAGCTACCGGTTCCGAAACGGGGTATATACGGCATAACAAGTTCTGTTTCATCGCTTTGCCTTGTTTTGCATAGCTCTTGGTAAGAAATAAGTAACTACCTTTAGAAACGAAAATTTTAGAGTTATGGAAACAAAGAGAAGTACGTTTGCGACCTCGTTCTACATCAAGAGATCCGCAGTGAGAAACCGGGACGGGAAAGCCCCCATCATGGTGAAAATCTCCGTTGACGGGGATGACAAGGCAGTGGGAACCAAGCTGTTCGTCACTCCCGACCTCTGGGAGAACGGCAAGGCGAAAGGCAAGTCCGCCGAGGCAAACGAGATAAACGGGCAACTGAAGGAGGTTTCCGCCCGGCTCACCAACCACTACCACCGCATCCTCCGGGAAGAGGATTTCGTCACCGCCGAGAAGCTGCGCAACGCCTTCCTCGGTGTCGGCGTGATGGAGAACTGCATACTGAAAGACTTCGGGAACATGAACCGGGAGTTCGGGGCGATGGTGGAGAAAGGGCAGCGAGCCAAGTCCACCTACAACAAGTATCTGGCTGTTTACAACCATTTCAAGACCTTCCTTTGGGAGAAGAAGAAGCGTACCGACATGGCTTACAAAGAGCTGACCAAGGAGATCATCGCCGACTTCGACAAGTACCTGCGGGTGGAGAAGGGATTGAGCGCCAACACCCTCTGGATATACACCATGCCCCTGCTCAGCCTGACCGACAAGGCGTGGCGGCGGGGCATCGTCCGCACCGACCCCTTCGGCGAGTACAGCCTTGAGATGCAGGAGACCGACCGGGGCTATCTCACGGAGGAGGAGCTGCGCACCTTGGCTAACGCCGTGTTCGTCAAGAAACAGACCAGCCTCGTGCGGGACATGTTCCTCTTCGGGTGTTTCACCGGGCTTAGCTACATTGACATAAAGACGCTCACCCATGACAAGATACAGCGCATGGACTTCGACGGCGAGGAATGGATCATCACCCGGCGCACCAAGACCCGTGTGTCGAGCAACGTCCCCCTCATGGAGATTGCCAAGGAGCTGATAGAACGTTACAAAGGGCTTGCCGGAGGCGACCTCGTGTTTCCCATGCCCAGCAACAGCGTGTGCAACAGGCACCTCAAACAGATAGCCAAAGCCTGCGGCATCCACAAGGAGATCGGCTTCCACCTAAGCCGCCACACCTTCGCCACGACCGTCTATCTCTGCAACGGCGGCACCATCGAGGCGCTTTCCAAGATACTCGGGCACAAGCACATTTCCACGACCCAGATCTACGCCGAGGTGACCAACAGGATGGTAAGCTCCGATTTCCGGGCGATCTCCGGCAACCTCGCCGCCATGCAGCGGAGCGTGCTGGAGAAGAAGGACAGGAAACAGGACGGGAAGCGGGTGCGCCGCTCCCTCCGGGAAACGGCTTGATGCCTTCCCCGGCGCAAAATGCGGCAAAGGCAGGAACTTCCGATGCGGTGTCCCTGCCTTCGCTGCATTTCCCGATGCACACCCCCGTGCGTTTATGTTGGACTTTTCCCCCGTTTGCGCTTTGGGCGCATGTCCACGTAGTTCTCCTCCAGCATACGCAGCAAATCCGACTGGCGGTAGAGCGTCTTGCCCGGCAGCGATATGTACGGGATCAGCCGTTGCGTGCGGTAGTCCTGCAACGTCCTCGGCGTGATGTGCAGCAGCCTGCACACGTCCTCGCCCGTGAGATAGACCTCGCCGTTCATCGCCGGGCGGAAGTGCGCCGTTACCGTGTCGAGGTACCTTATGCCTTCCTCCAACGCCTCGAAGTACGCCCGTACCTCTTCCGTGTCCCTTGTGATCACTTCCATCTCACTCGTCCTCCGTCATTTCCCGGCTCATGGCTTCCACGAACGCTTCCACGTCCTCCGTCCGGTAGTAAATCTTGTGGTTGATCTGGCTGTACGGCAGCAGCCCCCGGTCACGGTAGGTCTGCAACGTCCGCTTGCTGATGCCCAGTTTCTCGCACACGTCCGCCCCGTCCATCCAGTTCATCTTTTCGGGCGGGCGGTAGCGGGCGCAAAGCTCCCTCACGTGCTGCGAGAAGCTGCCGAACCGTTCCTTCATCTCCTCGAAGGTCTTTCTCTCGATGCTTACTATTTCCATTGTCCCGATACGTTTTTATTGTTATACTTCCCTGCAAATATACCGGTCTGTATATGTCCGTGTATCAAAACCGTACCGCTTGTCCTCGTTTTGCTTCACGTTTGTAGCCTTGTCACGTTCCGGGCGGTGAAAAGCAGGGAGAAGCTCTACATATCCGCACGCCCTTCCGCATATTTCCCGTCTCTTCCGCTTGCCGTGTGCCGGACATTTCGCATATTTGTAACCGACCAAACATCATCACTATGGACGAGGCTGTCTTTATCGCGCAATACACCTTCCTTGCCACTCCTGCGGTCATCGAGGAGGAGAGCCGCATCTTGGGCAAGATCGCACGCCGCCTGCGCTGCGAGTACGTCATCCGTTTCGAGGACGACGGCAAGTTCTATTTCCTGCTGGAGACCCATTCCGGCTACGAGGAGCATTTCGCCCGGTGCGGCTGGTACATCGTCAGCCAGACCGACTTCAACAGCCGCCTGACCATCGGCATGGGCTTGTACGAGAGCGGGAACTTGGCGGGCTTCATGTACAGGCTCGATTCCGGCAGCTGTATCCGGGCGATTCAGGAGAACAGGCATCGTGCCGCTTGGATTATAAATTAAGCGTTATTTATTCCTAAATATCAGCACTTTCTGGAATTTTGGCTTTGCATCCGTCACGCTTTTAGTCCTTAAAAGCTGTCTGCTGTTGTCCGGTGTCTGTCTGCCAACATCTTGGGTTCAGATGTCCGCATTATTTTTGGATTATGCAAATCGTTGAAAATAAACATTCTAAGGTTATTGCAAGGTGCAAGCTATATATAAATATATACTTGTACCTTGCACTAAATTTCAATACTTATTTTTCCGTCTATTTTCCATTATCGTTTCAAAATTTTCTTGCCCCCATTGTTTCAACTGCTCTAAATAAGGGATTAAAGTTTCTCCAAATTCAGATACATAATATTCCACTTTGGGTGGAACTGTGGGATATATTTTTCTATTTACCAATCCGTCCGTTACCAATGACCGCAAAACAGTAGATAGCATCTTTTCCGATATAGGGGGGATTGTTTTGTATAGTTCATTGAAACGTATTACTTCATTCTCATGTAGCTTCAATAAGACAACTAAAGCCCATTTGTCACCCAGCCATTCCAGTATAGGGGAAGCAGAACAATAATCGTAATCTAACTTTTTTCTCATTTTTCTTTTATCCAACAAATTGATATACAGGAAAACTAACCTAAATGTAAGTTGCTGATAACCAAGATAGTTCTTCTTTTTTTTAAAGAGACCTATTAACTTTGCTGTCGCAAAAATAAATGTTATGGACTATAAAAGCAAAACGGCAAACGACAAAGAAATATCCATCTATTATTTCTCCGCCACAGGCAACAGCCTGAAATTGTCGCAGGATATTGCGGCGGCTTTTGGAGGAGCCGGGCTGTTCAGAATGACACCGTCAACTGGAATCACCGCATCGGACTCCCGAATCGTAGGTTTTATATTCCCCGTATATATGGGCGGACTGCCCGGCATTGTCCGCCGGTTCTTGGAAAGTTATCCGTTCAGGAAAGGCGTGTACTATTTCTCCATAGGCACATATTACACGTACAAGGGCTGTGCGGTGTCCGTTGTGGACAAAATCATGTCCGGCAAAGGCGTGCGTCTGGACTATGGCTACAACCTGCCCACCGTAGGGAACTGCCTGAAGGAATACGAGGTATCTTCAGTAAGGAGGACGAAGATACTGGAACGGGCGGAGCTTTACACTTCACGAATAATCGACGACTTGAAAAAAGGCAAACGGAAAAAGCCTTTCCCGTATTGCAGGTTATCGGATCTGTTGCACAAAGGGCTGTTCAATGCCTTTTTCAGTCGCTCGCACTTGAACTTCTCCTTGGAAAATGGTTGTATGGGATGTGGTGTCTGCGAACGTGTATGTCCCGTGAACAATATTACGCTGAAAAACGGAGTGCCCCGGTGGGGAACCGGTTGCGAGGCTTGCCATGCTTGCGTACACTGGTGTCCCCGGAATGTCATTCAGATCGGGAAGTCCAAAGGGCGGCTGCAATACCATCATCCAGCTGTAAAAAGAACGATGCTGTACCGTGTGGAATGACGGGTTCCTATGCTGCGTATCCAGAGATTCCGGTCTGTTTCCCGTTTGTAGGATTCCACCGGAACCAGCCCGTTCTTGCGTTGTTCATGCCGACAGGTCATAGAAACGATATGGATGACCTTACGCATCCTTGTCATCATCTGGAAGAATCGGCGCATGTATTGGAATATCCTCATGCGTCCCTCTTTGCAGGTTATCGTGAATGGTCTAACTCAATGTACCAGCCTTCCCTGACGGGCTTGTACAGCGTGGTGTCGTTGTACGTCCTGCGATAGATCTCGTTCAGGTCGCCGTGTTCGGTGATACGGATGTTCCGGCGGCTTTCCAATCCGGGATCGTAAATGAAACTCTTGGACGTTCCCGCATCCACGATGCCGTGGGAATAGTACGGCATAACGAGGCTCACATATACCGAATCCGCCGTTTCCCATTCCCTGCGGTCAACAAGGACAAGACCGCATCCAATCTCTGACAACAAGGAATCGAGCTGTATTCGGTCTGGCTTCAGCAGCCCATATACCGGGAGGTCTTCTTCGTCATTCGTTTCATGGGATGTATCGCTTTGCTCTGTTGAATCAAGTATAATGACCTCTTCCGGAGAAAGCGGCGGGTAGTGGAAACTGCCTTCTGAACTCTCTGCCATGATTTCGTACACCTTGCGGAACGCCGCCTCGTGCGTGGCGAAGTGGCGTATCATTTCCTCGTCGCTCGGTGGCATGGGCGGCTCTCCGCAACTTGCGGCAAACAGGCTTGCTAAAAGCAGGATTGTGATGGGTATTTTCATTTTTGCTCCCAATGTTTTTCAAATTACTGATATATATCTGACAGCAATGCCTTTGAGTTCTTCTACACTGACTTTTCGGCATGCTTCTAAATTCAATCTCTCTAAATTATACAAACTTGCGATTGTTGGTTTTAGGTTTGTGAGAGCCGTACACCTTTGTAGAAAAAGAGTTTTTAGATTGACACACTTTTCCAAACCTTCGATCGAAGTAAATGAACCTCCGATAATACGCAAATACTGTAAACTAATGGTCTTTTCTAAAAATGAAAGGTTGTCTGTCCTAACTTTGCTTAGCTGAAGCCAATTTAATTGATGCAGCATTTCCCAACCACTGATTTTTGCATCATAACTGATATTGACTTTCTCTAATACTGGAAAAAGAGATAAATCCAAGTCAAAATTATTATCTACTCCCCAACGGAAATCTTTCAGTTTTGAAAGATGATATAATCCAGTAATGTTCGACCTTTTAGAAAGAGAAACGATCCAATGAAATGTTTGTATAAAATCCCGCCCATTTAGAAAATCAAAGTTTACAACTCTTTTTATATCATTCTTTTCAGAGCGGACTAAAACATCTTTGATATTATGTCTTTGGGCATAATCAAGACCTTCTTCTAAAGAATCAAAATCTATCGTTATGCCTTTAAAATAAGAAAACTCACTATAATCTACTTTGTATTTTTCCATAAATGCAATTCTTTTCAAAAATAGGTAGTGATTTGCTTTTTCGCTGTAATCTTCGCTTCAAGCCTTGATATGCAGCTATTTTTTCCGTTCAATTACAAATATATATCATAAGGACGAAACTTCGGAATATTCGGTCTTCCTTTTTTCAAGGTATGCTTAAAAGCAGTTTTTGCGGATGGTTGTTTGGGCGTTCCCCTTCGGGTCGGGCTTTCCGCTGCAAGTCCTC
>NZ_QSUR01000011.1:0-110048 GCF_003439055.1 Bacteroides sp. OM05-10AA | reverse complement strand
TCCGTTGCAAGTCCTCGCTATGCTGTGGGCTTTCCCCTGCAATCCCTAACGTGGGTGAAAGGGTTTTCACTTTCTTGCGCTTGCACCTTGGCGCACGGGCTGTCCCGTCCCGGCGTCCGTTTCCGACCATTCCGGCAGGCTGCATGGCCGAAGCCGGACATCGGGGCGGAAGGACAAACGGAACACGTCCGTCCGTGCCGTCACACGGAATGAAATTCATCATCGGCATATCCCTTGTCAGACCATCGCTTTCGAGGATGAACGGGAATAGCTATTTCACTTTTGCGGTAATTTCATCTATCAGGTCTGTAATTTTCCCAATGGAATACTTTTCTATCAATCTTCTGTTTGCCGCTTCTGTCTTTAATTTCTCATTGATTAATTTTAGTTGGGGCAGATCCGATTGGCAGCATTCGTTCAAGTATTCTATTTCAGTGCCATAGGAGGTATATTTATAACGAGACTGCAAAAAATGCAGAAAGGTGTTGCGTGATTCGTTAGACAATCCCAAAATACTTTTTGAAACCTTGTCCGCATCAGCCTCTTGGAATATTGAAGTATCCCTATAAAGACGCTGTTTGACCGGGATTGCATCATTCAATGCCAGATTCAGGCGTTCGCAAGTTTCATCCGTCAGATTTTCCAGCATGGCAGACACTTTATTAGGACATTTCTCAAATCTTTGCTCGAATAGTTTTTGAAAATACGCAACCAGTACATTCAAAATTCGATCTGAACCAATATTAGAATGATTCCTTCTTGTACCCGCATGTACCTTTGAGCTACAATTCAACAAACCCTCCATGTCGTTGATACCTTCCATCAGCCTGTCTATGGAGTGCTTGCCTTGGGCAATGATGTCTTCCTCGGATACGTGAACAAGGTTGTCGCTATATAAAACCGATAGTATAGATATAATGACAAACAATTCTTTTAGATCAACGCTTTTATCCGCAAAGTAATACCGTACCGTTTCCTCGTAATGTTTCTCGTATTCTTCGTTATCCAGTCTCCAATAATCATACAGATAGTCCCAACTATTCAAACTTGCGTCTTCGGCTGCAAAGTATTGCTGCAAATAGGTTGTGTCAAAATACCCGCTTTCCAGATAGCAGACAATTTCATTGACGATAAAATCACTGAAAATATCCAACCGCTTGCCTATCTCTATAAAATGGTATTTGGAGAGGATTTTTTCACGCTCCTCATTTTTCTCTTTATCTGGGAACATATTGTACAGGCTGTTGAACAGGCTCGCAATTTCGGTATTTCCACCCTTATACTCGCAGTAAACGGCGACAAAATTTGCCAATAGTGATGTTATGATAAGTTTGTATTTGGGAGATTCATGATAATGTTCCGGCAAAGCCATGATTATCCTGTGGTAATCGTTCAGACATTGCCGAAGGACTCTTAAATTATCGAATTTAGAGGCGTGGAATATCTTGATGATAAGCTCTTTGTTCTCAGACAAGAGGTTTCTGTTGTTGGCGGATATTTCGCCAATGAAAAAATCGAGTGTCTCCTCTATATTCACTTTAATCTCGAAAGTGCGCCCGATGGTCTTTTCCTTGAAATCCTTGAATTTCAAATTAGATTTTTCGCCCTCTTTTTCGGAAATCTTGTTCTCATCGCCAATGATGATGACCTTGCATTTACAATGTTCCGAAAAGTAATTGATGTATCCCAACAAGGTTTCCAGTTTTATATCACATCTTTCAAGGTCGTCAAAAATCAGAATCTTGTTTCCTTTTATTTCTGAATTTTCTTCTTTCAACAACAAAATGGAGTCCAAGTCACAGGTTACACTTCCTTCATCCTTGCCGTCACTGTCGATGTCATATTTCAAAGCGATTTTCGAGGCGGCTTTTAATATATTCTTGGCAAGTTTCATTCCCTTGCTGTACAGCCACGGGGATATTTCCTTGTTGATTTGTTCTGTGATTTGCTGGGTAGTGGTCAAACCGTATAAAGAGACATAAATAGGCTGCCATTTTAACTTGTCCGCATCTCTGTTGCTTTTCAGTTGCTCCATCCATTGGCGGATGAAAAACGTTTTGCCGCATCCCCAAGCACCTCGCAACATGATGGCATATTGCGGATCGGGTATTTCCGCATATTCATTTAAAAAGGTGAGTATGTTTCTATTCATAACCATATTCATTAGAGGTTTCAAAGTTACGGAAAAGAGTCGTAATGTTCGGCAACCTTCCGCTTATTCAGTCGGTTTGCTGTTTGTTATAATCAATCATATCACCGAAAAATCATTAATAGGCTTATAAGAGTATTTCACCCTAAAGCCTTCATCATCCCAGTTTCGGGCGGCGATAATCGCATGTGTCAAATCCAGCCGATATGTTTTAAGGCATGATTTGATTGCGGATACAGCCCGTTCTTCCTCCACGACTATACAATAAATATTCAATTTGCCGTTATCTATTGCAAAACTTTCGACTACACCTATACCTCGCCAGCCCAAATGTTCTTTTAGATACTCTGAAACTTTGTCTTTTAACCATTTATCCCGTTTGTTCCCATCCTTGCTTTTCAATAGATATTGAACTACTATCGTACATAATTGATTTTCGGACAACTTTGTATATCCTTCACTCGCACATACATTACTAAAATCCTGTAAACGTATAGCTGCTTCTTTCTCTGTCATACTTGTTTTCGCAATAGTTCCAACATATCCAACTTTTCCAGAATGCTCAATTAGAACCTTATCGGCATTTTCATACCACATTTCCTTGTAGTATAGACCTTTTGTTTCAATTTGTTTATATAGCGTTATCATGATATGATTGGTTATAATGTTTTGCAGCGTTCCGCTTTAAATGTTTCATCTGTTTGTCAGCAATCTTGTTTTTTTACCATATACCAACTTCACAAATACCCTTGAATCTATCTAATACCATTCCGTTTTTTTTATCACTTCCCAAATTTACACTTATATGCTTGAGGTTAGGAAGATTTTCAGGAATTATATTATCCAATACATCAAAAGGCAATTGCAAGAGTAAGTTTTTTAAATTCTCGTGATATAAAGGAAAACTTTGTAACCGTTTCATATTGGCAAGAGACATACCGGTTAAAGAATGAAGGCTGCTTAAATCCGGCATTTCTTCAACATTGCTAAGTCCCTCTAAACCAATAGATCTTAGTTCTTTCAAGTCCAATAAAAAATTAAGATTCAATATTTTCGGAGAACGGTATATATCTATGCTTCTTAAATTTGGTGCCTTAATACCTAAATGTGTCCCATCCTTTAAATTAAAACAAGTTAATGTTTCCAAGTTTGGTAAGCAGGACAACATGTTCGAATCTAACCCTTTTATTTTTAATCGTTTCAGTCTGTTCAGCTTGTTCAATGTAGGATATTGATATTTCGTTATAGGATAAAAACTCATACAGAGTTCTTCCAGTTTCTCCAATGAAACAAGTTCGTCAATACAGAGTTTATTATCATATAGTGCATCAATAACTATACTCCTCAAATTTCTGAATATTGAAATTCCTTCAATTGTTTTCAGAATATTCTCGGTGTAATTATACGATTCAACTCCTATTATATTGTCACTTATACATTCAAAATAGGAGAAAGCAATCAGATTGTTGTTATTTGAACGCATTACCAATGTTACTTCTGTCGTTTCATTGATTATAGCTTCTTTTAGAAGTTTCAATTTCTCTATGTCAGGTTGTTCTTCTATCAACAATCGCAACTTATTATCTTCATTCTTTAATCCGATAATCTGTTCTTCTGTATATTGATTTAATTTTTCAATGAACATATAATTTGTATTTACAGGGTTGCTAATGTCTGGTGGATAATCATCATTAAATGAGATTGATCCGCTTGTTATCCGTCTCATTCCTTTTTTAATGATGAAATAAACGATTCAAAATCACTCGCCAATAAGGAAAGAGCTACTTCTTCCATTTCCAAGAAATAGATTTTACCTTCAGTTTTGTCAAAAACGAAATAATTGCCGAATGGATCTATAGCAAATGGTATTACAGTATTCGGGATTATATCACTCAAATCAGTTATTGTTGCCGAATACGTCAAGTCTTCAAATTCTGTGGACTTTATGGGCAGAAAGAAATCCACCACATAATCCTGACTATTTTGAGTGTATATCGTTTTATTTGGTTGACCTCCGTTATTGGCAAGAAGGAACGATTTGATTTCCTGCGGGAAAATAAATTTGTTTTTCCGCTCAACATCAGCTATATCCTTAGCTGTAATTGATTCTGATTTATTGTTAAATTCAAGTTCCATTTTATTTTTTATTTTGACGGATAATGTTTGGTGGATAACCGACCATTTCGAGAGCAATTAATCCGCTTTTATCTGCCCATTCTATTCTTCTCATTGTTCAAAATGGATATTATTCTCTGCGACATATTTCTTAATCGGCTCAACTATATCGGTAACGTAGTTTGTGCACTTAAAAAATTCTCTAAATATCCAACCTCCTTCACTTGCTTTGGCTAATGGAACCAAAGTTTCTTCAATGAACTCTTCATGGTTGCACAAGAGAGAACAGATTACTCCTAAGCTAAACTGTTTATCTGCATATATATGTTGAATATGACCCGAATTTGAGTAAAAATCTATAATTTTTGTATATTGTTTGACAAAAGGTATGATATACGGAAAAAAATCCTTTTTCAAATCGTTTAAGAATCTCTCAACGTTAGGAGTCTTGTCACTCTTATTCCCGAAAAAATAATCCATATCCATTAGATGCTGCTTAAACCAATCAATATTATTATCAAAGCAAACTATGATGTTACCACCAGCGTCTTTTTTATTTAATGGTTCTAATACAAGACTACATAAATATGGATTCTTTATTTTAGCTGATACACCCATACAAAAAGTGTTTTTACCGGCATATCCACCTTGGGTTGTTTGAAAGTAAAACTCAATACTACAATCGTTTTCCACTATGTAAGTAAAGTAGTCTTTATTCTTTTTTGCTTTGACCACATTTACAGGAAGCATCTCTTGTATTCTTGTAAACATGTATTTTAGGACTTCCGCTTTAGTTTCCATATCACTTTTTTTAGTTCATATTATTGGGCAGATAATGTCCGACAGCGTTCCGCTTTAAGCGGTAGTGCTGTGTGTTAGTGATTCATTTATGTTCTCAATTTCCATATCAAGAAAGGTTACATACCATTCTATAAATGATATTCTTTGCCCATCTTTCAATTTCGGTACAAGTCCACTATAATCAGCTCGTCCATCAAACCAAATATGTCCTTTTTCATTTCCATTCACCACCAATAGAAATGTACATCCATGTCCGAAATGACTTATTTGCAGACAGCCTGCAATATGTGCGGTACTAATATACGCATTGACAATTTCCGTTTCCGGGTATCCCTCGTTCCAATTAAAGGAGGTTATCCATTCTTCATTCCAACTATCTTGATATGGGAATTTTTCATTCAAGGAAATATTAGGTTTGTCTCTTAATTTGAAATCAACAATAGCTTTATCAAGAGGCAATAATCCATATCTCGGTCCGAAACCTCCATTTCCTATTTCAGAAATAAAAGTTCTGTAATCATCAGGAAGAGTTATACAATGTTTATGCTCAAACTCCTTAATATCTTCTTCAGATAGACAAGGATTATAAGATACCTCTTGTTCCTTTACTCCAAAAGATGCAAATTCTTTATGGCGTCTTATGAAAGCCAATTTTTCTAATATTTCCTTTTTTTGATTCATAATCACTGACATGTAATTATCTACGTTTTCCGCTATTATCTTCGCTCAATTACAAATATATATCATAAGGACGAAACTTCGGAGCGTTCGGTCTTCCTTTTTTCTATGGTATGCTCAAAAGCAGTTTTTGCGGATGGTTGTTTGGGCGTTCCCCTTCGGGTCGGGCTTTCCGCTGCAAGTCCTCGCTATGCTGTGGGCTTTCCCCTGCAATCCCTAACGTGGGTGAAAGGGCTTTCACAGTCTTGCGCTTGCACCTTGGCGCACGGGCTGTCCCGTCCCGGCGTCCGTTTCCGACCATTCCGTGAGGCTGCATGGCCGAAGCCGGACATCGGGGCGGAAAGACAAACGGAACACATCCGTCCGTGCCGCCCGAAAGAGTTCCCCGGCGTTTGTCCGGCAGCCGAAACCTGACCGTGCTCCCATATACTTCTCCCGCCCGTATCTCCTTGCCTTGGGAAACGGGCGTTCCCGGCTCTCCGGAAGGCTTCTTCTTCCCGCACCCGGCAAGTAACTTACCATTGACTGGAATAGACTGACAGGGCATTTTTTCCCTAAGCTGATTGGAAAAACATTGACGAAGGTAGGCGGAGGTGAAAGCAAATCCGCAAAAAATGCCAAATCTCCACCCTGCGGGTAGTATTTACCATTTTTTCAGATGGTTGCAATTCACCTTTTCCGCTATCAATGATGGTCAATGTTCTTCCCAATCAGCCAAGGGAAAAAAATTGGTTGGGGCGACAAGCGATGAAAACAGAGTAATAACGATTAAAATTTGTGAGTTATGGCAACAACGAACAGCACCATCGAAAAGATTGCACCGATGTTCACCGATTTGTTAATCAAGAAAATCGAGTGCTTGAAAACGGATTGGCAAAAGCCGTGGATTGCGAGCCTTGAACAAGGTTTGCCCCGCAACATCAGAGGGACGCTCTATAACGGCGGAAATGTCTTGATGTTATTGTTCTACACCGAGTTCATGAAATTCACTTTGCCCGTGTTCCTCACGTTCAACCAAGCGAAGGAAGAGGATTTAAGTGTTTGCAAGGGCGCACGCTCGTTTCCCGTCTATTATTGGTTTAAGTTCGTGGTACACAAGGAAACGAAAAAGACAATCAAGTACGAGGAATACCGCAAGCTGCCCGCAACCGAGCAGGAAAATTACAAGGTCATCCCGCAGATGAAGTATTACAATGTCTTCAACATCGACCAGACCGATTTTGCCGAAAAGCAGCCCGAACGCTACGAGCGTATGAAAAAGGGGGAGCAACCCGAAGACTATTCGGACGGGATGATTTACGAGGCGTTGGACGAGCTTGTCTATCTGCAAAATTGGTATTGCCCCATCAAGGTGCAGTATTCGGACAGTGCCTACTATTCGCCCTCTTCCGACCATATCATTTGCCCGCAGCGTGAGCAGTTCCCGCAGGGAGCGGAATATTACGGCACGCTCCTGCACGAGATGGCGCACAGCACGGGAAGCCCCCAACGGCTGAACCGCACGTTCGGCAGCTTCTTCGGGGATGCGCTCTATGCCCGTGAGGAACTTGTCGCTGAACTTACCGCAGCCCTTTGCGGTGCGTTCTTCGGCTACGCAACCGCACCGCAGGAGAACAACGCCGCCTATCTGAAACACTGGCTCACCAAGCTAAAGGAAGAACCCGCCTTTTTGGTGGAGATATTGGGGGACGTGAACAAGGCGGCGAAGATGATTGCCGACAAGGTAACCGAACCGATAAACGAACCCGCAGCAGCCTAAGCGGGACAACAAAGGAACAAGAGTATAAACCAACGGGCGGAGCAGTCCGCCCCACTAAAGACATAAGACGATGAAAACATTATCGGAAAAGGAATTTAACGGGTTAAACATAAAAGCTATGTTTACCGAGAAGGTGGAACAGGCAAAAAAAGAACTGTCTCCACTCATGCAGGAGGTAAGGAAGTACATACCCCAAGCGGAATACGGCTACCACGTGGTAAGCGGTGAATACCCCGCATTTTACGGCGTGCGCATAGAGTTCACGTACAACGGCATCCGTTTCCATGTGTACAGGATAAACAAAGAGAACAAATACAGGATAGCCACCGACATGGAGCATTTTGAGTATGTCAACCGCTACGACATCGAAAGGGCGGGCAACCAATACGAAAAGCCGTGCAATATCGGCGTGTTCACCGCCAAGAAAATAAACGATTGGATAAACTACTGCACGCAGATATACAGGCAGGTGGAGCAGGAAAATGCGGAGAACTCGAAAAAGGTAGCCGACTTCTTGAAAAGTATCGAGAACGAACCCGTAAGCTGGGAACGTAGAAACTATGCGAAAGGGACGATAACCCGCAACGGCTTGCGCTTCACTTTCTACATAGAGAAAGGACACCTCTCCTTTGAACTGTCCCTAAGTTATCGGGGAACGGCTGATTACGACACTTTCCGGCTGTTGGCTGATAACCGCTATATCCCGAAAGGAAACTATTAAACAACCACGGGCGGAGCAATCCGCCCGACAAGACCCAAGAATATGAAAACGGCATTTGTTTACAAACGGATATACCGCCTAATCCTTTGGGCTTCGGTGGTTTATTTCCTCACCACCACCGCAGGGCGGTTTTTCGCCTTGTCGCTTGTCGTGGCTCTGTTTTACTTCGTGGCACGGCTTGTTCTCGCCCTTGCGTGGCGTCTGTTTGTCGGTTTCGTGTTCGTACTGATAATCATTCTTTTAATACTCTAAAATTTACCGATATGGAAACAAGGACATGGACAGAAAACGGAACACCCGTTACCAAGGAAAAGACGGTAGCCTTTTCGGGACACCGCACCAACCGTATAGCCAAGTTCACGGCAGACCGTGAGAAACTCTTCAGGGAGGTGGCGTTCGATACATTTGTAGCCATCGAGAGTTATTGCATCAAAAAAGGCTACGACACCTTTTTGTCGGGAATGTGCGAGGGCTTCGACCTTATCGCAGCAGAGGAAGTATTGAACCTTAAAAAGGAATACCCGCATATCCGTTTGAAATGCGTTGTCCCCTTCAAGGGACAAGCCGAGCGGTACACCCAAGCCGACAAGCGGCGTTACGACACCATTTTGGCGCAAGCCGATGAAGTGGTAACCTTGCAGGACGGATATACCGAGGGCTGTTTCCTACGACGTAACGACTACCTTTTGGAAAACTCCGCTTTTCTGATGGTCTATTACGATGCGGTAGCCGTGGGCGGTACGTTCTACACCCTCAAACGGGCGGTAGAGCAAAAGAAGAAGTTCGCGAACGTGTGCTATAACCGCAGGTAGCCCGCAAGGGCGGATTTTCCGCCCGCTACTTTCTTTCGTGAGCCGGAGCGGGGAAAGAAAGATAGCAAAGAAACCGATTGCCCGAACGGGACGGTTTGTCAAAAATCAAAAAGAACAAGAATAAACAATCAACTTAAAAATAACAGATTATGAAGACAAAAGCAAATCAATCAGCAGCAGAGAGAAACATCACGATGGTAGCATTGGCAGACATTCAGCCGAGCGGTTTCAACCCACGCAAGCGTTTCGATGAAACGAGCCTTTACGAGCTTGCCGAGAGCATCAAGCAGCAGGGCGTGTTGCAGCCCATCACCGTGCGACCCGTTGACGGGACAGACCGTTACGGGATTGTTTTCGGGGAACGCCGTTACCGTGCGTCCGTCATTGCGGGCAGGGACGAAATTCCCGCAATCGTAACCGAGTTGTCGGACGAGGAAGCCGAGGAAATGGCGATTACCGAGAACTTGCAGCGCAAGGACGTGACACCCGTGGAGGAAGCCGCAGCCTATCAGCGGCTTATCGAGAGCGGACGCCACACCGTGCAGACCTTGGCGCAACTCTTCGGAAAGAACGAGAACTACATCCGCACACGGCTGAAATTCACCGCCCTTATCCCCGAAATCGCCGCCCTCTTGGATGCGGATGAAATCACCATCAGCGTGGCGGCTGAAATCTGCCGATACGGGGAGGACATTCAGCGTGAGGTGTACGAGAAACATTTGCAGGACGAGGGAACGTACAACAGTTGGCGGGGACTGAAAGCCGCCGATGTCGCAAGGCGCATCGAACAGAACTTCACCACCGACCTGCAATACTACCGCTTTGACAAGACCGAGTGCGCCACGTGCGCACACAACACCAATAACTTGCTATTGTTCCGTGATGGCGGGTGCGGGCATTGCGCCAACCGCACGTGCCTTGCCGAGATGAACGCCTCTTTCCTCATGGAGCGAGCCGTGCAAATCATGCGGAACCAGCCGGAGGTGTCGCTCTGCCGTGACCGCTACACCGCCAACGAGACGGTGGTAGAACGGCTAACCGCTTCGGGCTACGAGGTGGAGACCCTTGACAGGTACACCGCCTTTCCAAACTGCCCGAAAGAACCCAAAGCCGAAAATTTCAACGACCCCGAACGCTACGGGGAAGCCCGCACCCGCTACGAGCAGCAATGGGCGGACTACATGGAGCAGGAGGAGGAAGTCACCCGCAGGAGCGGAGCGGGGGAAATCACCGTCTATGCCAAAATCGGGCAGAAGGAGATTACATTCTGTTACGTGGAGAACATGACCGAAGCGCAGACAGCGGACGGAACGCCCGCACCCGCACCGCTCTCACCCGTGGAGAAGTTGGAGAAGCAGGACGAGCGCAACAAGGAAATCGCACTCGAACGCACGGTGGAGGACACCAAGAAGCAAATCCTCGAAGCCGACATCACGGGCGGTAAGTTCAGTGCCGATGAAGATACCATGTTGTACTTCTTCCTTCTCTCCTCGCTCCGGAAGGAACACTTCGCAGCCGTGGGGATTGCGGAAGACAAGCAGTATATCACGGACGAGGACAAGATGGGGATTATCGGCAACCTCACCGTGAGGATGAAGACTATCATCCGCAGGGACTTCCTTGTAGCCAACTTCAAGGGAGCGTGCGGGAACAACACCGTGGCGACCCTCTTGCTTGACTTCGCACGCAGGCACATGCCGGAGGAACTCGCCAACATCGAAAGGGAGTACAACGGGGTGTACGAGAAGCGTCACCAGCGCATCGAGGAAAAGAAAGCCGTCCTATTGGTGCAGGAACGGGCAAGGGAGCGCAAGGTAACGCAACCCGAGGAACAACCGCAACCCGAAGAGATTGCAGCCTAAGGACAAAGGGCAGGGCGGAGAAATCCGCCCGCTACTTTCTTTCGTGAGCCGTGGCGAAAAAGAAAGATAGCAAAGAAACCGATTTTCAAACTTTCAAATTTTCAAACTTATGCGAACCGTACAGAGAACCTATACACTATTCGGCATTGCGGAACTGGAGGACGAAGCCCGTCAGAGAGCCTATACCGACTGGCTTGCCAAGGGAAACGATTACCCGTATGCTTCCGAGAACTGCGACACGCTCGAAGCCTTCTGCAACCTTTTCCGCATTGCCTGCACCAACTACCGTTACGACAGTTGCACATACGCTTACCGTTTCTATACCAAGCACGAGGCGGACACGGAGGAACTTTCAGGCGTCCGCTTGCTGGCTTACCTCTATAACAACTTCCATGCGGAGCTGTACAAGCCCAAGGTCTATTGGACGAAAGACCGCAAGAAAAGGCGCAGGAGCCGTATCTCCGTCACTTGCGAATGCCCCTTCACGGGCGTTGTGTCGGACGAAATCATCTTGCAGCCCCTCATGGACTTCATGCGCTCGCCCGACACACGGAATTTCAAGGAACTCATGCGTGACTGTCTGGAAAACTTCTTCCGCTCGTGCCGTGACGATTGCGAGTATTGCGAGAGCGAGGAGTATTTCACGGACGAGAGCCACAGGAATAATTGGGAGTACCTTATCGACGGGACACTTTTCAAGGAAACGGCATGAAGCGGGAAATCAGACAGAACGGGAAAACCGTCCTTTACAGCGAGGACGGTCATAGCATCCCCATGATATTCAACAACCTTGTCGGGAAGAACCTCAAAGGCAGGGAGTATTCGGACTATATCGCTTTCGTAGCCATTCCCGACATGGGATTTACCTACGGGAAGATAGCGTATTATTCGGATGGGAATTTAATCGCAACGGGGGAAATCACGCCATAACATCCCCCCTCTATGTTTCATCGCCGGAAGTCCGGGACGGGTAGCGATCCGCCCGGACTTCTTTTTTTACCCGCCCGTGGGAAAGGATTGACCCGATTTTCGGACGCACTTCTTTTTCTTTCGGTGAGCCGTGGGCGGGAAAAGACAAAGAAGCAAAAAGAAACCCCTTGACCCACCGGATTTTTTAGCCAAGCTCCACACTCATTTTTTAGCAAACCTACGGGGAAAAACGGACAAGTAGCAAGGCTGAACCTGACGGTTTTGCGCGCAATCTCCACACCTTCGGGTCGTATTCCACGCAAAAGCCTTGCATGAAGTCCGCTCTTTCCCCGTGCCCCAAAGCAAAAAATAAATGTTTCACTTTTAATTTTTTGCATTATGAATACACTGTCTTTTCCTCAAATCACCGTAAGTTACAAGGACGCTGACGCATCCAAGAGAGTTAGAATCCACTCTTCCAAGGAGTCTTACGACATCCTCAAGACCTTCTACGAGGACTGTATGCAGCACCACGAGGAGTGCTGGGCGATGTACCTGAACGGCGCAGGCAGGCTGCTGGGCGTCTCGTGCGTCTCACGCAGCGGCATGAACAGCACGGTGGTGGACATACGCATCGTCCTCCAGACGGCTCTCGTCTCCCACGCCTCGGGAATCATCCTCTCGCACAACCACCCGTCCGGCTCGACCGTGGCGAGCACGCCGGACAACAACCTGACCAGCCAGTTGAAGAAAGGCTGCGAGGCAATCGGCATACAGCTTTTGGACCACATCATACTGACCGAGGACACCTACCTCAGCTACATGGACGAGGGGATGCTTTAAGCGTCCCCTTTTTTGCTCGCTATCCTTTTTGCACTTCTTTTCTTTCGTGAGCGGGGCGGGAAAAGAACAAGAAGCAAAAGAAACCGGAAAGCGGCAGGGCGGATATGAAAAAAGCATCCCGAAGGATGCTTTCCATTTCGTCTGCTGCACAGCTCACGCTACATCTTCAATCCCCGTTTCCGCTCCTGCCGGATGTCGGAGAAGGAGAACTTCCCCGTCTCCTTGTCGAACTTCACCGACTTGTCCTTCTGCACGCCGTCCGGCGTCTCCATCCGTTTCACCTCCAGCGGCTTCCCGTTGTAGAAGTCCGTCATTTGCCGGTAGCTGAACTTTTCTCCCGTCAGGCTTTCCATCAGGCTGTTCAGCGTGTAGATGCTGTCTTGGTTACGCACGCTCTCCGGCACGAACTCCGGGTGGTTCCTCACCCAGTCCGGGTACAGTGTCTTCGCCATCAGGCAGACCTCCGGCGAGCGTTCCGCCCACGGGATCATCATCAGCGACTCCCGGCTGTGGGCGGCGCACCTGACATACACATCGGGCGTGAGCAGGCTTTTCGGCACTCCGCCACGACCGACGGCGGACATCCCCGACGTTTCCACCGCCACCCGCACCCGCTCCGGCGTTTGCAGGTGCACGGGCAGGATGCTGATGCACCTGCCGTCCAGCGGCAGCAGGAAGTCCGCCATTTCGCCGTTCATCACCTCCGGGCGGATAGCCACCGCCACCCCGTAGAGTTCTTCCGGGTTGTTCTCCCGGCACTCCTTCAGCACCTCCATGCACACCTCCGGGGACGGGATATGCTGGACCAGCCCCCGGTGGAAGTCGTTCCCGAATCCCGCTTCCGTTTCCAGCGCCTTCCGGCACAGTTCCGGAGTCTTCATCTCCTCGGGCACGTTCTCCAACTGCCAGCCGTCCTCTTCAACGGCGGCACGGCAGACCTCCGCCGTGCGGTCGTGCCTGCATATCATCTCTAAAGGCACCTGATACATTCTTTCTTCTCGTTCCATGTTTTTACATTTTTTCTTGTTATAAACCCCTTTAAACATCCACCGACAACACGCACATCCATCCGCCGCTCTCCTCGTCCGGCGTCCAGCATCTCGCCCGGACATGGCAATAGCCTTCATTCTCTATCCACTCCAGCAGGCTTTCCGCTTCATCGCATTCCGTTTCCGCCAGCAGTTTTCTATCCGCCTCCGAGAGCAGCGACTTTATGTTCACGAACTCACGCACCTCCGGGTATTGCGGCAGCGTGTCCGGCACGTCGATATGCACAAAGTATTTCCGGAAATAAAACCGGATTTTCCCGCTTTTCCGTTCCACGCCCCGGGCTGGACAAGGTGGCGGCACTTCTGTTTTCATCCGCCTTCCGGCATCGTGCACACGGTATCTTTGCAGCGTCAGCGTGCAGCACGGTGTCCCGTCCCTGCGCAGGTGAAATCCCCGTTCCGTCACCCGGAACAGCTCGTGCTCCACGACCCGGCGCATGGTCCGGCAGTCGTCCTTCATGTCTTCCCAGACCTCCCCGGCGGAAACCGTCTCCAGCATGGCGAGCGTTTTCTCCGACAGCAGGTTTTCCGGACATATATTGTCCCCCGCTTGTGGAAGGACAATGTCCGTCCGCCACTTCGAGGCATGCAGGGCTTCGGAAAATTCCGGTATGTCGAGGTATAAAACCAGATCATTCCGTTCCATCCCCGTCCTCCTTGTCGTTGTCCGCATTGAAGTCGAACTCCAGCTCGACCGCCTGACCGTCCGAGTCCTCCACCCAGACGGTGAAGCCGCTCTGTTCGTCCGACAGCGGGGTGTAATAGAGCCGGAACGTCTCTTTCTCCAGCGGGTAGCGGTCATTGGGCAGCAACGCCGTGCCGTCGTCCAGTTTGAGCGTGCCTTCCCCGTCGAAGAGGAACCAGCGGATCGTGTACCGGGTGTCCTCCCAGCGTCCTTCCCGTTTCAGCTCGCACCGTATCTCCGCCGTCTCGTTCACTTTCAGCTCCTTCGGGACGGGCATCGTCTCTACCGTGAACGGGTATTTCGTCTGAATGTCCAGCCCGTCATTACAGGCTGCGACCAGCACGAGGGCGGCCACGATGTAGCAGCCCGTGAGCATTTGATAGATTATCTTTTTCATATACTTTGCAATCAATCAGTTGTTATCGAATCATAAAACGTATTCCCACGCCGACCTGCGTGTGGAACTTCCCGCAGTCGCCACCGAACAGCACCCGTTGGCGACCGTTTACCAGCAAGACAATCTTGTCCGTCACGTAGGCGGACAGCTCCAGCGTCAGCGCACCCCCGTAGATGAAATTGTCTTCATCCGTGAGCCGGGAGCCGTCCGGCAGCAGGCTCTCGCCCCAGTTCACCGTCTCGTACCCAGCAAGGGTGGACAGCCCCAGTGCGGCGAAGAACGTCTTCTTCCGGTCTGACAGGAAGTTCAGGTAATAGCCGCCCTCGCCCGTGAACTGGCTCGCCGGATAGAGGCAGTCCCGGTAGCCGTACCGCTTCTCCAAGTATTCCGCACCGACCACCCAATGGTGGGCGTTCTTCGTGTAGGTGCTCACCGCTATCCCGGCGTGGTAGCCGAAGCCGTCGCCGTTTTTCCAGCGCATGTTGTCCGACAGCCCACCCGTGAGCTGTATGCCCCTCATTCCGGGCAGGCACCGTTGGGCGTGTGCCCGGTTGAAAGTCAGGCACACCCCGAAAAGCAGGATAATGAACAGTAACCTTTTCATCGCTTACTTGATTTTCAGTTCGTTAATCTGTCTTGCCGCCACGAGGTCGGCGTTCTCCACCCGGATGGTCTGGTGCCTGCCGCCGTCCTTCTCGAACAGCTCGATGACCAGCAGCTTGTCGTCCGGTATGGTGAACTGCGGGACGGCATACACCGTGCGCACGTCGCTTTTCCCCTCCGTCACCAGCACCTCGTTGTAGCTGCGCACCGGGTCTATCACCCGTTCCTGAATGGCGGTGCGCTTCGGCACTTTCTTGTCCACGATCTTGAACCGGATAAAGTCCGTCCGGAAAGCCACGTTCGACCTGTTCCTCGTTTCCGTGTGGAAATAGAACAGCCCGTTGTGCGAGTGGACGGATTTCAGGAGGAACTGCACCCCGAAGCGTTTGCAGCCCAAGTGCCGGATCTCCCGCCTGTCCTCCTTGTAGATGCTCTGCATGATCAGCTTCACCAAGAGCGGGCTTTCGCCCGCCAGCTCACGGAAATGGATGTTCATGCGGGTATGCGAAAAGTCCGTCGTGTCCCCGTTCTCCAAAAAATCCTTCATCTCGATGTTCAGCATCTCCGGCTCATGCGCATACCGGGCATTGAACGAGTAGAAACTCCCGTCCTCGCAGATGACGGAAAAGTTCGTTTCCCCCGGAAACCCTTCGGTCGTCGCCTTCACCCGGATCACGTTCTCCGCACCGTCCGCTTTCCCGGCGATAATCCGGTCGCTTCCCAAATCCACGTACCGCACCGCCGAGGGGAAGATGATATGCACCGTCTTGGCGAACGTCACCTGCACCCCGTGGGGCGTAACCATCTGCCGGTAGGGTAGCTTCCGTGTAATCCCCTGATACAGGTCGTTGCCCGTGGTCCGCCGTATCGTATCATTCACTTGTGCGTTCGCACCCGTCACCATGCCCACAAGCAGGGCGACCCATCCAAAAATCTTTTTCATTGTCTTTACTTTTTAATGGTTTTATAATTTATTGATTTATTGTTGTTTGGCGTAGAGCATCAGCGGATCACCCGCTTTCAGGTGCACCTTTACCGTGCGGAATTTCTTGGCGAGGTACTGGCTGCCGCCCTGCATCAGCCCACGGGTGATGTCCATCGCCACCTGTTGCCCGGCGCTCCGTGCGAACGAGATGCTCGTTCCCAGCCCGCCGCCGATGTTCGCCATCGCCTCCTTTGCCGCTTCCCGCTCCAGTGAGGTTTCTATGCACAGCCCTTTCATTCCCTCGTTGTCATAGACCGCCAACTCCACCGGCAATATGTTACCTTGGTACTGGACGGACGATACCGTGATGTCGAGCCGTTCCCCCTGCACCTTGCCTGTACCGGATACCACCGTATTGCGTGGGATAATCAGGTTTCCCGCCTGCAACGGTTCGAGCAGCCGGAGCTTCACCTGTTGACCGTCCATAACCGTCTGGTCTTGGTGGATGCAGGCGGCTATCGTGTTCTTCCCGAGGGCGTACCCGCTGCCCACCGCCGTGTTGAAGCCGTAGTTCCTCGGCTGGCTGTACCGCCGCATGAACTCCGCATCGCTTAGGGGCTGTCGCAGCCCCGATACCGTCCGCTCCCGTGCCGCCTGCACCGCCACGGCGGGCTGTCCCAGACCGTTGCCGCCCTGCCCGGTGGCGGGTGCCTGCACGGTTGCGCCGTCCTGCCCGTTCTGCCCCATGTACTTGGCGGCAAGCTCGTAGCTCTTCTCCATCAGTGCCACCTGATCGTCGATTCCGCCCGCCTGCCGTTCCCTTTCTTCCAGTTTGGCGGTCAGCTCCTCCACCTGCCTTTTCAGCTCCTCCTTTTCCCCGTCCACCTTCGGCTCCTCGTAGAACGAGCCGAGTTTCCGGTTGATGTCCCGGTAGGCGGCGACGGAGGAGCGGCCGCCGCTGTTGCCCGAGTAGTCCCTGAACGGTTCCCGTTCCGGCTCGCTGTCCGGCAGTTCCATTTCCACCCTGTCCGTATCGCTCTCTTCGGAGAAGGCGAAGTCCTCCAGCGAGCGCACCTTCTCCGCCTGCCGCCTTTCCGCCTGCGCCTGCTCGTAGGCTTTCCGCTTGTCGCCGATGATCCCGTCGTTCTCCGGCAGGGGGATGTCGGCGTTGAACGCCCCCACGGTGTCCCGGTTCACGTCCCGCTCTTCCGAAGGTGCGAATATCAGCCACATCGAGCCGAGGAACAGCAAGCCCATCAGCGGATATACCATCAGCTTTTTCCGTTGCTGCAACTGTTTCGGGGTGAGCGGCTTGGCAGTCTTCTTCTCCTTTTTCCCGCCGCCCTTGTCCTCTTTCTTTCCGTTCCCCGTCTCCGGGGCTGCGGCATCCGCCGCCTTTACGTGCTGCGTTGCCGTTGCTTTTTCTTGGTTCTGTTCTTCCATCATGTCAAAAATTTATGGTTGTCCTACATTCTGATTCTCCTTCCCGGAGGCTTCCTTCTGCCTGTCTCTCCGGTTTGTCGCTTGCCGGGCGGCTCCTTTTGTTCCCGCCCGACCGACACCGTGGGGCTTGCCCGGTTGTCCGCCCGCAGGTGCGCAGCCTTCCGTTCCCGGCTTGCCGCCTTTTCGGGGAACAGCCTCGCTTCCAGACCTGCCAGTTCTTTCGCCGCACGCTCCCGGATGGCACGGTTGTGGCGTCCGATGGCGGCTTCCGGGTAGTCACGGGAGAGGTCGCCGTTGTCCTCGCTCAGGTGGTAGTCCCACCTCAGCCGGGCGATGCCGGCAAAGTCCTCCGTCAGCCCGTACTTCTCCACCGTCTCCTTCGGTACTTCCCGCTGACCGTCCCAGCCGTGGCGGGCGAGCCCGTGGAGCAGCGCCCGTTCCGCCTTCACCGCTTCCAGATAGTCGCCGGGCAGTCTGCCGCCCGTCTTCCTCTCGTAAAGGGCGGCGGCTTGCCGCATCAGCTTTCCCCGCTCGTCCGCCTCCCGCAACTCGATCTGTTCCATGACGGTGTGGTTGTCGCCCCGCATCTCCTCGTTCCATTCCCGGCTCAGTTCTTCGAGCCTGCGGTAGCCTTCCGCCAGCCCGTGGCGGATGGCCACCGAGTCGTCCGGTTTCTCGCCTTTCAAGGCAAGCCTTTTCAGTGCGTCGAGGTCGCCCTCCCTCATGCAGCAGTTCAGCAGCCGGTGCGCCGCATCCCGTTCCGCCTGCGCTTCGGGGGATAACGGCTGCGGGGCGTTGCGCCTCGTGTACTCGTACTCCAGCACCTTGTATTGCGCCGACAGACGCAGCATCGGGCTTTCCGCCGCCTCCTTCACGCTCCGGGGGATTGCCGTCCCCTCACGCATCCCGTAACGGGTCTCTTTCAGGGCGTCCATGACCGCCCGCCATTCGGGATAGCCCGTCTGGTACACGTACCGGAAGAACCTGTGTTCCAGCAGCAGCTCCGCCTGTTTCCTTGTCACCTCCGGGCAGTCCCGGTAGTCCCTGACGGACTGGAGGATTGCGCCGGCATCCGCACGCCTCTTTTTCAGCAGGCTTCCGAAATACGCCGTTACCTGCCTCATGTTCCGCTCCTCCTGCCGCTCCCGGCGGCGGAGCAGCCACTCACTCAACCTCTCCACCAGTCCCATGCCGTCCGCTTTCAAAGGGGTTGACAATACTGTCATTGGGTAGTTGCAGGCGCCTGATATGCTCTATCCCCAGTTCCTTCCCGTCGTTCCTTCCGATGCGGTAGATGGCGGAGACGGTCATATAGACCGACAGTGCGCCGAACGCCACCAGCATCACGAGGATGATTGCCACACGCATGTCGGGCGAGATACGCCCGGCGAGGCGGCGGAGCTTCCCGTCCGCCCAATCCTGCGCCTTTACGATGAACTTGCCTATCATGTCCGTCAGCGTTTGAGGGTCTGCAAATCCTTGTTCTCCGTGACCTCGAAGCCCTCGATGATGAAGCCCTGCGGGTTGTTGTCGCTCCTGACCGCATCCAGCAGGCGGCAGCGGGTCACAAGGCTGCGCTCCGTAACCGAGCTTTCCCGCAGGATGATCTGCCGGGCGAATGTCCGCACGCTGTACGGGTACTTGTCGAAGTCGCACCGCAGGCTGTCTATCTCTATCATCTGGTTGATGTTCCCCGAGATTATCCGGTTGTAATACCCCTTTTCCGAGAGGTCCTTGTAGTAGTTGAAGGCGCTCTTGTCCGCCAGCAGCAGCGAGCGTTTGATGTTGCCCTCGATAGCCGACTTGTCGGGCGAGAGCGTGAAGAACAGCTCGTGGAAGCGGCGCACGTGCTCCCGTGCCTCCACCGGGCGGTTCTGCCGCACGTCCTGCGAGAGTGCCAGCATCAGGCTCTTGCCGTTGTCCAGCACGTAGATCTTCTGCCGCTGCGCCTCGGCGAAGCTGTACGACTTCCACAGGGCGAAGCCCGTCACCACGGCGCACAGGCTGGCGAATACCAGCGTGAAGAGCCGTATCTGCCTGAAGCTCGTTTCTATATTTTTCAAACTTTTAAATTCCATGTTTCCGGTTTTTTATTCGTTATGACTCATGTTCTTGGGACATCCGCCGCTACTTGATGATTTTTCCGGCGATGTTCCCCACGGCTGCGCCCGCACCCGCTGCGGCGACGTTGCCTACCTTCGTGGCGGTCTGGTTCATCGCACGGTTGGCGTGGCTCACCCCGCCCGCCATGATGATCCAGTTGGCGACGGTCGGTATGGTGAAGTACCCGAATATCCCGATGATTAAAAAGATGATGTACACCGTGTTCGAGCTGTCCGGGATGAAGGTCGGGTCGCTCATCGCCTCGATGTCACGGGTGAGCATCAGCACTTGGATCCGTGCCAGCACCGAGCTGAACAGGTCGCTCACGGGCAGCCACATGTAGATGGAGATGTACCTCGTTATCCACTGCGTGAGCGTGCTCTGGAACCCGTCATAGACCGAGAGGGCGAACGCTATCGGACCGAGGATGGAGAGGGCGATCAGGAAGAACGTCCGTATCGTGTCGATCACCAGCGCAGCCGACTGGAACAGCAGTTCGAGCAGTTCTTGGAACCACAGCCGGATGCTCCGCTTCATGTTGTACTCCGTCCGGTCGATGTACATCACCGCCATCGTCTTCAAGTCCTTGGGCGACCAGCCCAGCTCGTCGAGCTTCTTGTCGAAGTCCTCCTTGCTCGCCAGATACGCCTTCTCCGGGTCACGCCGGAACGCCTCCCTCTCCAGCGTCTCCTTCTGTTCCCGGTATCGGTTCATGTCGAAGGTCTGTGATTCGAGCATCCCGTGGCAGCCCTTCACCACGGGCGAGAGCACCGTGTTGATCGTGCCGATGACGAAGGTGGGGAAGAAGAGGATGCACAGCCCGATGGCGAACGGGCGCAGCAGCGGGTACACGTCGATGGGCTCGGCACGGGCGAGCGCCTGCCACACCTTGGCGGCTACGTAGAACAGCGCACCCAGCCCGGCGATTCCCTTGGCTACACCCGTCAGCTTCTCGCAGAGCGGCATCATGTCCTGATACAATGCCTGCAATATCTCGTGCAGGTTCGTGAAGTCTATCGCTAACAACATAGTCCTGTATTTTTATTATATGTACGCATACATTATTATATATTTGCCCGCCTCACCAGTAACGGTCTTCCGCATCCCCGTAGAGAGCCACCACCCGGTCGGCGTCCTTTTTCTTCTTCGCCCGCAGGTAGCTCACCGAGATGTTCTTGTCCGTGTAATACTGCACGAGGTTGCGGTACTCCAGCAGCCGCTTGTAGCTCTGGTCGATGATCGCCAGCCGCTCGGCGTCCGAGAGCGACATCCCCGTCACGTTCACCACGTTCTTCAAATCTTGCAGGATGTCCGCGCTCTCGGAGAGCAGCTTGGCGTACCCGAACGAGATGGTTGACAGCTCGTCCGGCGTGTAGTTCGGGTCGCCGAGCATCTTCTGGTAGTTGCGCACGTAGATTTCCGAGATGTCCGCCACCATCTCGATGGACTTCTTCACCTTCACGCCGCCTTTCACCACGTCATGCACCGCCTTGAGCGCATCGTAATACTTCCGTCCCTGCTCGAATATCTTCGCCGTCTCCTTGAACCCGTCCAGCGTGTGCTGTGCGGTGGCGGAGGTCTCCACGATCTCCTTGGTCGTGTTGATGATGCCCTGCGCCAGATTGCCGGGATCGTGTACGACCCACTGGGCGTTGGCCGCACCTGCCGTCAGGCACGCCACGCCCACGATGATTGCCTTTATCGTTCTCATGTCCTTACTGTTTTAGGGTTCCGTCACTCTTTCTCCTGTACTCTCCGCCCGGCGACAGCCGGATGCGGTCTTTCTCCCGGTCATAGTCCATCATCACGGCGAAGCCCGTCTCGATGAACAGCACCCCTTCCGTTTCCCGGACGAGGTAGGTCTCCGCTTCACTGCCGCCCGTGTGGTTCCTGTGCATGACCGTCACACGGTACCTGCCGTCCTCTTCCCAGAGGGTGAAGGGCGGCTTTCCGCCCGTGCTGACCCATTCGCCGCACATCTTTTCCAACCGTTCCGCATTTGTCTCCTTGCAGGAAATGACAAACGCCAGCGCCGCCGTCACCGCCGACAGCAGCAGGATTAAATTCAATCGTCTCATCTTGATTCCGTTTTTTTAAGTTTTACAAAATTTTATTCTCTCCATGCCGTTTAGCCGTTTGTACATCCAGCCGTTTAGCCAGCCAGCCGTTTAACCGTTTGACCGTTTAGCCGTTTGGTCAATCATCCGACCCTTCAGCCGTTCGTCCGGTCAATCAACAACCCGTCCGGCAACCTGTCCGCCACTTCAGCGCATCGGCACATTATTTATACTTCGTCTCTGCCAGCCGCTTGATGGCAAGTTCCAAGTCGCCGCCCAGCTCTTCCGCCAGTGCGAACACCTCCGTCTTCTCGCTCTCCTCGGTGGTATAGGTCAGGTACTCGGCAGCCGACACCTCCGTGGCGTACACCGCCGACTGCACCCCGTTCAGACCGATCCACACCTCCTTGTACTTCCGTCCGGGATGGTTGGAGAGGTTGATGGAGAGTATCTGCGACTTCTCCTTGTCCGTCAGACCGAGCATCGACTGGATGCCGTCGAACTTGTTCATGTACTTCTTCTGGTCCAAAAGGATCTTGCAGTCCGAGTTGGTGATGATAGCCTCCTTCACGATGGGGGACGAGATAATATCATCGACTTCCTGCGTGACGACAATCGCCTCGCCGAAATATTTCCTGACAGTCTTGTACATATATTTCAAATACTCACTCATACTCGGCGAGGAAAGGGCTTTCCAAGCCTCCTCGCAGATCAGCATCTTCCGCACCCCTTTCAGGCGGCGCAGCTTGTTGATGAAGGCTTCCATGATGATGATCGTAACCACGGGGAACAGCTCGGCGTTGTCCTTCACGGCGTCGATCTCGAAGACGATGAACCGCTTGTGCAGCAGGTCGATGTTCTCGTTCGAGTTCAGCAGGAAGTCGTAGCGCCCGCCCTTGTAATACTGCCGCAGCGTGGTCAGGAAGTTGTCGATGTTGAAATCCTCCCGGCTCACCTTGATGTCCCTTGCAGCCAGCTCCTTCCGGTAATCGTTCAGCATGTACTCGTAGAAGGTGTCGAACGAGGGGGCGATGTCCCGGTTCTGTTGTATCCGGCGGATGTACGCCGACACCGCACTGCCCAGCTCGCCGCTCTCCGTCTTCGTGATTTTCTCGTCCTCGCCCTTCCACAGTGCCAGCAGCAGCGTCTTGATGCTGTCCTTCTTCTCCACGCTGAACTTGTAGTCGTCCGTGAAGAAGGGGTTGAAGCTGATGGGCTTCTCCTCCGTGTACGTGTAATAAATCCCGTCCTCGCCCTTGGTCTTGCGGTGGATCAGCTCGCACAGCCCTTGGTACGAGTTGCCCGTGTCGATCAGCACGATGTGGCTGTTTTGCTCGTAATACTGGCGCACGAGGTGGTTCATGAAGAACGACTTGCCGCTCCCGCTCGGACCGAGGACGAACTTGTTGCGGTTCGAGATCACCCCTTTCTTCATCGGCAGGTCGCTGATGTCCAGATGCAGCGGTCTGCCCGTCATCCTGTCCGCCATCTTGATGCCGAAGGGCGAGAGCGAGTCCTTGTAGTTCGTCTCCTCGGTGAAGAAGCACAGGGCTTGCGGGATGAACGTGTAGAAGCTCTCCTCGAAGGGGAAGTCCCCCTCGTTGCCCGGTATCGCCGCCCAAAAGAGCGTCGGCACGTCCACCGTGTTGTGCCTCGGCTTGCACTCCATCAGGGCGAGCTGGCTGCCCACCTCGTTCTTGATGCGCCTAAGCTCCTCCCGGTCGTCGCTCCACGCCATCACGTTGCAGTGGCAGCGCACCGAGGTCAGCCCTTTCGAGTGCGCCTCGTTCAGGTATTCCTCGATCCATGCCTTGTTGATCTGGTTGGAGCGGGAGTAGCGGGAGAGCGAGTGCATGTTCCGGGCGGTCTGCTCGAAGCGTTTCAGGTTCTCCCCGTGGTCGTCGATGAAGATGTACTGGTTGTAGCAGTGGTTGCAGTCCAGCAGCAAGCCCACCGGGGCGGCGAACGACAGGCGGCAGTCCGAGCGGTCGGTCGAGAGCCGCTCGTAGCGGCTGTCCGTCGCCACCTTGCCCGGCAGGTCTTCCGTGTCAGAGAGGGTGTGCAGGCAGAGGATGTCGTCGCCGATGCGCATCTCCTCCGGGTTCAACTGGATGTCCTTCAGTACCGTCGTGTCGTGCTGCGAGAGCGAGAGGTACTTCTCCACGATGCCCGCCGACCGTTCCGTGCCGGTGATCTCGTCCGTCGTGAGGCGGCGCAGCGTCACCAGCCCGCTGTCGTTCATGATCTTCTCGAACTGACCGACCGCTTCGATGAACCTCGTAACCGTCTCCCGGTCCTCGATCTCCTTGGGGACAAGCCTGCCCTTGCAGAGGGTGGAGAACGTGCTTTCCTGACGGCTCCGTGCCTTCGTCGTCTTGGTAAGGAACAGGTAGCAGAAGTGGTTCAGGAACGGGCGTTCGTTGAAGTGCCTCTCAAAGCTCCGGCTCAGGAAGCTAAGGTCGTCCCTGTCCGTTTCCGGCCGGTACTTCTCCTCGATGAAGAAGTCCTGCTTGTGCACGATGGAATACTCCGGCAGCACCTTCACCGCCTTGTGCCAAGCCGAGTGGACCGCCTCGTACTCGCTTCCCGTGGCGGAGAACAGTTCCGGCAGTTCCACCCTGAAGGCGACCGTCACGTCCGCCTCCTTGCTCACGATGCAGCCGTTCTCCACCGCCAGCAGCGGGAACTTGCTTTCGAGCGTCGCCGCTTTCATTACGTTTCTCATTCTTGCCAGTGTTTAAAGGTGAATAATCGGGGGATTTTCAGGCGGTTCACCACGTACCTCGGATGCCGCCTGCGGGCGGCTGCCTTCATCAGCCCGTGCGTGCCGTACCGGGCGTTCAGCCGGAAGGTCAGCCATACCAGCAGCGTAGCCGCAGCCACGCCGAAGCCGATGCACACCCACTGGTTCACGCCCGCCATGTACAGGATGACGAACACCACGAACACGGCGAGCAGACCGCTGCAGAAGATGAAGAGGTACTGGCTTTCCAGCCCCTTGAACTCCACGTTCCTGCCGATCCCCTTGTTGATTTCCAAGTCCATAGTCCGCTGTTTTACAGGAAGAACGAACGGAGGATGGTAGCCGCCACGATCAGGAAGATGCAGGCTCCGAACCAGCTTGCGGCGACTTTGCTCACGTCCGGATCGCCGGCGCTGAACTTCCCGTACACTTTCACCCCTCCGATCAAGCCGACCACCGCACCGATGGCGTAAATCAGTTTCGTCCCCGGCTCAAAATACGAGGTGACCATCTGCGTGGCTTCGGTGATGCCCGCCTGCCCGTTTCCCTGCGCCATTGCGCCCACGGCAGCCAGTATGCAGGCCGCCGTAAAAAAGATTCTTTTCTGTTTCATTTGTCTTTAAAATTTTAATTAAACATTATGGTTGTCCATCAGCCGGGCGACACGCTCACGTGCGCCCTCGAACTCGTCCAGCATCGCCTCCCAGATGTCCGACCCCATCACGGACGGCAGCACCTCACGGGCTTCCCGCTCCGCCTTTTCGCCCGCATCGTCCGACACCAGTACCCGGCGCACCTTTTTCAGGTCATCGAAGGAGTACCCCGTGGCGAAGTCGGGGTTGCCGTCCGGGTAATAAGCCCCTAATTCCTCTTCCTCCTCCAGTTCCCGGATCTCCTCCGGCGTGGGTTCATAGTCCGTCTCCTCCTCGTCCTCCTCCGGCTCGATGTCGGAGTAGTCCGCCCCGTCGTCCTCCGTGGCGGGTTCGTCCACGGCTCCGGCTGCCGCTTCCTCCCCGTCCTCCGCTGCGAAGGGCAGGTAGGTGCTTTCTCCCATGACCGTGTACGGCTCGCCCGGTTGCCCCGGCTCCTGATCCGGCTCGTCCGTGCCTTCGTCCGTCTCCGCTGTACCGAACATCCCGGCGATGTCCTGCCGGTAGTATTTCCACAGCACGGCGAGGTAATAGAGCAGCAGGACGGTGAGCGATAATTTCAGTATCATGCCGTTTCCTCCTTCCTTTTTAAAAGAGGTTCTCCAGTTTCCCGGCGTATGCCGCCTCGATCTCCTCCCGGTATTGCTCGAAGTGCTGCGCCAGCACGTTGTCGATGTATGCCGAGAGCGACACCTTGCCGCCCGTCAGCATCACCGAGATTTTGGCGATGCGCTCGTGGTACTCACGGCGCACATAGACCGGCTTGCCGTAGCGGGCGGGGATGTCCATGCCCTTGAGGAAGGTCGTCTCGTAGTCCGCCTGCCTTCCCTTGCGCCGTCTTGTGTCCGCCGCCTTCCCTTCCTGCGCCTTCTCCACCGGCACGGCGGTTTCAACCTTTCCGGTTCCCGGTTCTCCCGTCCCTGCCGCCTCGCCCGCCATCATCCGCATCAGCAGCTCCTCGTCGATGGGCTTCTCATTCCGCTGTTTCTTCATAGCCTTCCAGTTTGAGGATGGTTGCTATCTCACGGGTCAGTTCGGGGATGCCGCTGCCTGCCAGCATCCGCCTGTCGGGAGCCAGCAGCGTGGAGCGGAACACCGTCCGTCCCGTGCCGTCCGCCTCCTTGCGGAAGCGTTTCGTGTCGGGGATGCGGGTTTGCAGCATCGGCAGTCCCATGTCGGCGACCACCTGCCCGTACTTCTCGTACAGCCCGCTCGTTTCCCGCTTGTCGACTTGGTTCCAGAAAAGGTAAAGCCCCTTCAGGCGGCTCGTCTCCTTGCCCAGCATCATCCGTTGCAGCACGTCGAGGAAGGAGAGCGTGCTTTCCAGCACCGCCTTGTCCGCACTCACCGGGGCGAAGATGTAGTCCATCTGTGCGATCGTGCGCAGGATGCCCGCCGAGTTCACCGTGCCCGGCAGGTCGAAGAAGAGCAGGTCGTAGCAGCCTTCCGCCGCCAGCTCCCTTGCCGTGTCGGGGGCTTGTTCCACCCGGCACTTGCGCACCGGATAGGCGGCACGCCCCGGCTGCCGCATCTGTTCGTAAGCCGCCCGTTTCAGGTATTCGTTCTCCAGTACCGCCCGGCTGTCACGCTCCCGCATCTCGTACAGGCTGTACTGCGGGAAGTCGCAGTCGATCACCGCCAGCGGACACCCCAAGCGGTAGTGCAGGTAGCCCGCCACCAGCACCGTGATAGCCGTCTTGCCGCTGCCGCCTTTCTGTGTGGCGAAAGCCACGTTCAATGTCTGTCTGTCCATATCGTCATTCTGTTGGTTATTCATCCGGCTGCCCGTGCAGCCGCTTCTCTGTTCACTCAATCGGTCAGCTTTTCAGCTACTCTGCCGTTCATTCATCCGTCCGTTCATTCGTTCATTCATCCGGTCATACATTCAGCCCGGCATCCATCCAATCATCCGGCTGTTCAGCCGTTTGACCGTTTAGCCGTTTAGTCATTTAACCGTTTGGCTGTTTAGCCGATCGTCCGGCTGGTTATCCGGTTGTCCGTCCGTTTGTCCGGCAAGACCGTCAGCCGTTCGGCTGTCCGTCCGGTCGGCTATCCGGTTGTTTCCTTGTCTATCCGGACAGTCGTTTCACCGCTTCCACGGCGCAAAGGAATATCAAAATACCGGTAGTTTATCCGTTTGATTATCAGCGTGTCGTGCATTGTCTTCCCACCCGTAGGTTTGTCGCATCCGGGCATGGTGTCCGGACGGGAAAAGGGCTGTTACTTTGCATGCGGAAACCAAAATGGAGTAAGAATGGAAAAGAGCGGCAACCGCCCGAGGGAGTGCCCCGGCACTCCGCAGCAGGCAAGGGCATCCCCAATCTGTCCGGCAGGACGGATTTTATTTTCAAACGAAAATGGCAAGTTGTGTGCTGCGGCACTCGAAATGAATTTCGTGCCTCACCACCACCTTGCCCCCTCGATGTGGCATCCCCCTCCGGAGTCGGGGGCTGCTCACGGGGGAGAGCCGTAGGCATACGGCGTTTTCAGACCATGTTTCACTTAAAATTTTACAGGATGATGGACAACCAGAAGAAGTATGCGGGCAACCACGGGCGAAAGCCCAAGCCCGACAAGATGCGCCACCGCTACGTGTTCCGTCTGGACGACGGGGACAACGCCCGTTTCCTCGCGCTTTTCGACGAGTCGGGCAAGGCGACCAAGGCGGAGTTTATCGTTTCCGCACTTTTTGGCAGGGAGATTAAGGTCATTAAACTGGATAAGGGGACGCAGGATTTCTACATGCGCCTGACCACTTTCCACTCGCAGTTCCGTGCCATAGGCACGAACTACAACCAATGCGTGCGTGCGCTCAAATCCAATTTCTCGGAGAAGAAAGCCCTCGCTTTCCTCTACAAGCTGGAGCGGCACACCCTCGAACTGGTCGAGTTAAGCAAGCGGATTTCCGCACTGGTGGAGGAGTTCCAAAGCAAATACCCCGTCCGATGATAGCCAAGATCTCGCATGGCAGCAGCCTGTACGGGGTGCTTGCCTACAACCAGTTGAAGGTGGACGAGCGGCACGCCGACGTGCTTTTCACCAGCCGGATTATCGAGCCGCAGGGCGATAATCCTTACACGATAGGGCATCTTTCCCGCTCGTTCGGCGACTACCTGACCGCCAACCGCAAGACCGAGAAGCCCGTCCTGCACATCTCCCTCAATCCCGACCCGAAGGATTGCTTGAGCGAAGAGCAGTTTGTCAGCTTGGCGGAGGAGTATATGCGGCGCATGGGCTTCGGCGACCAGCCCTATATCGTCTATCGCCACAACGACATCGGGCGGGAGCACCTGCACATCGTCTCCGTCCGGGTGGACGAAACCGGACGGGCGATTTCCGACAGCTACGAGCACGGGCGTTCGATGAAGGTATGCCGGGAGCTGGAACGGCAGTTCGGTCTTGTCCCGGCTACGCCCAAGCAGTGGAAGGAGGGGCTGCCCTTGTCGCCCGTCGGTTACGGGGACGGCAACCTCAAGGGGCAGTTGGCGGGAGTCATCCGCCCGATTGCCCGGGAGTGGCGTTTCCGTACATTGGGCGAATACCGTGCCGTCCTTTCCCTTTACGGCATCACGGTGGACGAGGTGAAGGGGGAATACGGCGGGCGGGAGTATCACGGCTTGACCTATTCGGCAACCGACAGGGAGGGCAACAAGGTCGGCAAGCCCTTCAAGTCCTCCGTGTTCGGCAAGGAGGCGGGCGTCGCAGCCCTCGAAAGGCGGATGCATAACGCTGCCGCATGGGAAAAGACCCACAGGGAGGTCGCCGCCGCCACCGCCGGAAAGGTTGCAGCCGCCATGCAGACCGCAGGGCATGACCGGGCGCAGTTCGAGCGGGAACTCATGCGGCAGGGAATAGGCGTGGTATTCCGCACCAACGATGCCGGGCGCATCTATGGGGCGACCTTCATCGACCATGCCGCCAAAGCCGTCTTCAACGGCTCCCGTCTGGGCAAGGAGTTCTCCGCAGGCGTGTTCAACGACCTTTTCGCCGGGCAGGATACCACCGGACTGGCATCACAACAGCACCAGCCGGAACATTCCCACATCACCGAATGGCAGGAGCAGCACACGGGCTACCGTCCCGACCACAAGGACGGCACCACCCAGAACGTGGCGGCCGCCTTCAACCTCTTTGCCCCCGTACCCGGCGGAGCGTCCGGCGACCAGCCCGTACCGCCCCGAAAAAGGAAGAAAAAACGCAAATATGGAAGGCAACAGTAACAATGCCCAATGCCCATCCGCATGGCATACCGACCTCATTTTCGCAGCGTAAAGCGGAACGCAGCGATTTTCGGATAAGGACAAAAAGCTGTTTGAGCGTAGCGAGTTCTTTTTGTCCCCGAAAATTGCGAAGTGGAGTAGCGAGAAAATGCAGTCTTGACTTTTTCTTTTTGGTATCTTTTTCTTTTGTGTCAAGACAAAAGAAAAAGTACATATACATAATAAAACGAAGTTTTATCATTAATTTTCAACGAATTATGCAAAACGAAGACGATTTGCGTGGACTCGCCAAAGTCATGGAGTTCATGCGTGCGATAAGCATTTTATTTGTAGTGGTAAATATTTACTGGTTCTGTTACCAGTCCGTCCGGGAGTGGGGCATCGACATCGGTGTGGTCGATAGGATATTGCTCGGCTTCCAGCGTACCGCCGGGCTGTTCTCCAATATCCTCTGGACGAAGCTCTTCTCCGTGCTGTTCCTTGCCCTTAGCTGCCTCGGCACAAAGGGCGTGAAGGAGCAGAAAATCACGTGGCGCAGGATCATCCTTTGCGGCGTGTCCGGCTTGCTGCTCTTTTTCGGCAACGGGTGGCTGCTTGCCCTTCCTCTGCCGCTTCCGGCGGGCACCGTGCTGTATATCGCCACCCTTACCGCCGGGTATATCTGCCTGCTCATGGCGGGGCTGTGGATGTCCCGCCTGCTGAAGACCGACCTGCTCGAAGACGTGTTCAATGTCGAGAACGAATCCTTCATGCAGGAGACCGAGCTGAAGGAGAACGAGTATTCCGTCAACCTCCGCACCCGCTTCTGGTTCAGGGGCAGGGCGTATGACGGATGGATCAACCTTGTCAATCCCTTCCGTGCGACGATGGTCTTGGGCACGCCCGGTTCGGGCAAGTCCTATGCAATTATCAACCAGTACATAAAACAGACCATCGAGAAGGGCTATTCGCTCTTCCTGTATGATTTCAAGTACCCCGACCTCTCCGAGATAGCCTACAACCACCTGCTCGCCCACTTGGACGGCTACAAGGTCAAGCCCAAGTTCTACGTGATAAACTTCGACAATCCGAGGGAGAGCCACCGCTGTAACCCCATCCACCCCGACTTCATGACCGACATATCCGATGCCTACGAGAGTGCCTACACGATTATGTTAAATTTGAACCGCACGTGGATTTCCAAGCAGGGCGACTTCTTCGTGGAATCGCCTATCATTTTGTTAGCCAGTATTATATGGTATCTCAAAATCTACAAGAACGGCAAGTATTGCACCTTTCCCCATGCCATCGAGTTCCTGAACCGCAAGTACGCCGACATTTTCCCTATCCTGACCTCGTACCCGGAGCTGGAGAACTACCTTTCTCCCTTTATGGACGCATGGGAATCCTCGGCGGTGGAGCAGTTGCAGGGGCAGATTGCCAGTGCCAAGATACCGCTTTCCCGCATGATTTCCCCGGCTCTCTATTGGGTGATGACGGCGGACGATTTCACCCTCGACATCAACAATCCCGAAGAGCCGAAAGTGCTGGTAGTCGGTAACAATCCCGACAGGCAGGGCATCTACGGGGCGGCGTTGGGACTGTACAACTCCCGTATCGTGAAGCTCATCAACAAGAAGAAACGGCTCAAATCCGCCGTGATTATCGACGAGCTGCCCACCATCTATATGCGTGGGCTGGATAACCTGATTGCCACCGCCCGAAGCAACAAGGTAGCCGTCATGCTCGGCTTTCAGGATTTCAGCCAGTTGAAGCGTGATTACGGAGACAAAGAGTCCGCTGTAATCTGTAATACCGTCGGCAATGTATTTGCAGGTCAGGTAGTTGCCGAAACCGCCAAGACACTGTCCGAGCGTTTCGGCAAGGTCTTGCAGAAACGGCAGAACATGACCATCAACCGGAACGAGACCTCCGTCTCCATCAACACCCAGATGGACAGCCTCATTCCGGCGAGCAAGATTTCTAACCTCACGCAGGGCATGTTCGTCGGGGCGGTAGCCGACAACTTCGACGAGCGCATCGAGCAGAAGATTTTCCATGCCGAGATTGTCGTGGATAACGAGAAGGTCAGACGGGAGACCGCCCGCTACGTGAAGATACCGCAGATCATCGACTTCACCGACAAGGACGGCAACGACACCATGCAGCAGCAGATCGACGCCAACTACTACCGCATCAAGAACGAGGTCAGGCAGATTGTCGCCGACGAGATCGGGCGCATCAAGGCAGACCCGGAGCTGTCGCATCTGATTAAGGACAAGTGAGGATAAAAATACCCCGTCGGCAAGAACAAGCCGGCGAGGTCCTTTTTATCGGGTATGGTGTTTTTCGGCATGAAGTAATGGTTAAGTGGGCAAAATACATTATTTTTGTAATGATATGGATAAGGACAATCGCAAATACCGGATCTGCTTCATCGACTATATGTGGTATGTAGCCGAGATATGGCACGAAAGGGAGCATACCAACCTTAACGGGCGTATGCTGTTGTTCTTTTGCTGGCTCTTTGCCATACTCGTACCGCTTGGAATACCGTTGATGTTTCGCTATTTCAGTTGGATTGTTGCTTTTGCCGTAGTGATGATGCTCTGCTTTCTTCCCGACTTGTTCTGCCAGCTCCGCTACACAGCCGGGCAGCGTGAAGCACTCCGTGAATATTACGGAAAGATGAAACATCCCGGCAGGAAGCTCGCCAAAATAGTCCTTATCGCTATCGCTCTGACTGTGGTGAATGTCGCACTGATGTTTCACCTCGGATTTATACATTGGGCATGATAAACGGCAGGAGAATAAGCATCGGTTCTATCTCTGGGATTACTTACATATCGGCTAATTTCCATTTCACGGCAGAAGCCGAAACATCATCATCGTTCCGCTTTAAGCAGTAGTGCTGTTTGCTGCTAACATTTTATTGTGTCAATTCATTATCAGTTTTACAACAGACCAATGACATTTGCAACAATAGATATTGTCGCTATGTTGTTCTATACCTTCTATATCTATCATTGGAAGTTGTAATTTCTTTCCTTTCATCACAATCTCAAACTCATTGAAATGCCAATCTTTAAGTTCTTGTTTTTCTATTGTGAAACCACAACTCTGTAAAAGTGTTGTAAGCTCTATTATAGGATTACATATTGATTTGTATTGACACATATTATTTTTCCCTTGTTAGTAATGTCCGGTGGCTAACCGACCTTTTCAGGGGAGGGTAAGCCGCTTGTTATGTATCTTTATAAGTTGGGATGACTTACCCAATTATATTTTTTCATTAACTTTTCCATTGCTTTATTCTCTGCATTATTATTTCTGAAATAAATATATACAGATTTCAAGGTTTTCAGATGAAATAATGTTTTTTCCAACTCTTCGGTTGTTAGACATGTTAGTTCCGTTGCGACAAAACGCTGCAATTTCGGAAGATATCTGACACTGTCTATACCATAGCGCAGATTCGGGCAGCCTGCCAACTCCAACAATTCCAAGTTGCTCAGTTTTGACAAGTCTGGCAAGGTCTCAAGACTGAAAGTCCAGTGCAGATAAAGTCTTTTCAGATTAACCAATTTAGATATCCACGAAAAATCCGAGCATTTCGTCTGCCTTTTCAGATACAGATATTCCAAATTCGGAAATTTGTCAGGCAAACACTCCCCGTTTGTCAGTTTGGAGAATATGGATAACTTTTTCATATTGAAGTTAGGATTCAGACTCGATGCGTCCATTTTTTTGACCTCCAATTCTTTAAGATTTGTCAAACTGTTAATGACAGAAAGTTGTTTTTTAGTAATTTCCAAATAGTCTCCAAAATTAAGAGTATCTAAGAACTTTAACTCTTGCAGGCTCTGCAATGATATGCTTCTTTTAATCAGACCTAAAATTGAAAGACTTTGCAGTAATGGAGTATATTGAACAAAATCAATAGAATCCAATTCTGCTTTATGCGGAAAGTTGGAGACAAGTAAATGCCGTACATTACTCAAAAATTCAATAATATTGAGATTGTATATCAAATCTTCATCTTCTTGACTTATTCCTAAATCACAATCAATACATATCATACAATCATTCATTCCAAGCAATTTATTAATGGATTGCAATTGACTCACAGTATAGCCCTGTGTACCAAACAATTGTATTGATTCTCCTTGTACTATGGTTATATTTGCAATTTCCTGTGAAGTTTGTTTACGAATATATATCATATTGAATTTTATTAAGATACATAATGTGTTTCAGCTAACAAAATTTAGCTGTTAAGTTGATTGTTACCAATGTTTTGTTTTGGGAAATAATATAAGCTATCAACTTTGTGTTTCTCGAAAAATAGTTCTATATTACCAATTCTTATAGAACCATTCTTGGAAATATTATTCTTGAATTTATCTTTTACACCATCTATATGTTGTCCAAGAATGAATATATCGTCAATAAATTCAATATTGATATTTTGCTTTTCTCTATTAATGTCGTTTCTTTCAACCATAATATATTGACACATATTATTTACTTTATCAAAAGAGAACTCAATTTTATATTCGAGTGAGTAAGCTGCCATAAGATAATGATGTTTAGTTTCAAACAAATCATCAGATATGTTTTTGACAACTTCAATACTTGTCAATTCTTCAGCGATACCTTTTTCAGAAAGTAGTTCTGATGTCTTTATCTTATACATAGCTTATTTTATTTTCGTTATTTTCAATTGGTAATGTCTGGCAGCTAATTGACCTTTATGGGCGATTGAGGTGCATGTTACTGATACATTCTTTTAATTCTTATATCCTTTCTAATTCATATAAAACTTCTTTCAGTAAGTCATATTCTTTATTATTCAAATCTCCATGCGCTAATAATCCGCAAAGATTAGAATATATCTTATCATAGATTTGTGGATCAGCATCATTCTGGAAGGAATGTATTAGTTTCTTATAAAACTCATTCCTACTTTCCGATAGCTCTGTCATTTGCTCCAATTTTCTAATAAGTTCTTTCGTATTCATTCTTATAGGTAATGTCTGGCGGATAATCGACCTTGAAAAGGTCGATTTATCCGTATGTTACTGACTTTTCTCTGAATTATTAAGTTCAACAAAAAATTGTACCATTCTATTGTATAATCTATCACGTAGCTGGTCTAATCTATTGTTTTCATCAATGCAAATGATACCATTTCTCATTAAAACCAAATCTGTAAATGATCCCATTCCACCAAATAGACCTTTAATTTCTCTTAGCCAATCCTTTGGGGAAGAAACATTGGCTGCATACAATCTTTTGAGAGTGATTATCCAACCAGTTTCACCCACAAATTCTAATAACTCTATTATTTCTAAAAGGATTTTTCTTAATTCTTTTTCCATATTTCCTTTTTATTTCTTCAGTCAGTAATGTTTGTTGGATAATCGACCTTTGGAAGATTAATCCGTATGTTATCGTTTATTTCAACTTAATTAGTTTTTCATATTGAAAAGAAACATCAAGAAGTTTATCTACTAATTCATCTCCAAGCCAACAATCTATTAGATATTTGCCATAACTTGGTGTAAACGAGTAAATATCTTTATCAATCGCATTAATCATATTTTCCAATTCTTTTTGTACATTATGTAATGCACCATCAGGAAGAGAAGTCTTCCTACATTCAAAAGGTTGCGCTAATATTCTTTTTACATCATCAAGTATATTCACACAACAACTTTTTACTGTTTCTTTTCTACTTACCATATTAAACGATAATGTTTGGCAGCGTTCCGCTTATTCAGTCGGTTTGCTGTTTGTTACTAACGTTTACACATCGAATAGAGATTTATTTTATCTTTGAACATCTGTTCCGATTCTTTATATCCTTGCATTTTATAATATTCAAGTAAAATATCCGGATGCTTATTCAGTAAATAATAATCTATTAAACAATTTGCAACATCAAGATAATCATGCGTTTTACAACGCTGCTTATATTCGTCTTCCGAGATTTCAAGTTCATTTAATATATAATCTCGCTCCGACTCATCTATAACAATTTCTTCGTTTTCCCACTCTAAAAGCACGTATTTGCAAAAAGCCCTAAAACTATCCGATAAAAGATAAGTATATAAATCTTTTATTGATAATTCTTGAAAGTTACACTTACAGAGCAAAGTATTACATTCGGAGATGTAATCTTCAAGGTTATCAATTCGTGCTTCCTCCCAAGAGTCATTTTCTTTACAGAAATAAAGTTGTGGCAACTCTTGTTGAATTGTTTGCCATAGTTCTTTCAATTCTTTACTTTGAAGTAGTCTTTCAATTTCTATTCGATTTACCATATTTTTTGCAAGTTAGTAATGGGTTGGCAGATAAACAGCCTTAAATGTTTTATCTGTTTGTTATCATCAATTTAATAAAATTCAACTATACAGTCCGATAAAGTGTAACTTCGTCCATTAGACAATTCAATATTGTCATTGTTGATTTTTCCCGTCAATAAATTCAACATACTTGCTCCTTGCGTTATTTGTTTTCTCCAACCTAATATATCAGAGTGGTATTCTACTGCATAAAACTTATTGCCATCAGGTGTTGTAATACAACAACCTTCTTCTGAAACTCCTCCACCTTTAGGTAATGAAGGCTGAACAAATCTTGTTACTTTGTCGAAATTTGAAGTTACTTTTTTGAAATTTGAGGATGGCTCACCTTGAATATATAGAAATTCAATACCATACATCTTTTCATAACCCGGTATGTTATTCATATCTTTCATTATTTATCTTTTGATGATAATGTCCGGCAGCGTGCCGCTTGTTCAGTCGGTTTGCTGTTTGTTATCATTGTTAAAGAATCTTCTTACATCATAATTTGCGATAGTTCTTGCCAATGATTTAGGAGATACTCCATTGTTGTTCTCTATATCGGGATTAGCTCCATTTTTCAAAAGGTGTTCGATAAAAAAGCCATCTCCCTTGTATTGCATAACAGCTTCCCATAAAGGAGTATTACCATTTGCATTTTGCATATCTATATCTGCATTATGATTCAGGAGTAATTCAAAAATACCTTTCAACTGATATTGAACAGAAAGATATAATGCAGTGCGTCCGTCTTTCCTTTTTTCATTTATATCCAACCCTTTTTTTACAAATTCGGGTATAATTACACCTGCGGGATGTACGATACTCTTGTAATTCATTATATAGTAATGAAGTAGATTACTCCCATATTTATCTTTACTATTTATGTCATAATCTATTAGAGCTTGTATAAACCTGTTTGAGTCATCACTCAATAATTCAAGTTTCATATCTTCTATTGTTCTCATTTCTTTGATTCTAATGTAAACAACGATAATGTCCGGCGGATAATCGACCTTTCTGGGGAGATTGATCCGCTTGTTATCTGCCACTATTCACTTTGATAAGTTTCAACTACATACAAATCAACGTTAGGATAATCGTTTGAAACTTTGTTCAAAACAGCTTTTACATCATCCCATTTTAATCCTCCTAATCCAGCACCGATTGCAGGTAAGGCTATTGCCGTTACATTATCACCACTGGCTAACTCAAGCATCTGTATCAGTGCCTTTTCGATATACTCTATTTTAGCTCGTGTTCGCCACGTTGCTTGAGTGCCAAGATTATATATATGCCCGTTGCCATAATCATAATCAAATACATCTCCGGGGCAAAACTTGTTTTCTTTACACAATAGCTTATATTCAAGATACATATCTGGATATTTGTCTTTGAACTGCACGGCAATGCCTTTACCCATTGCACCGGCGCAATTACATCCGTGCGCATAACTACTTACACCCTCAATGCGGAATATGTCGCCTTTCTCAATATACCTAATCATTGTTTTTTCTTTTTTATTGTTATTTTATTCTGGCAGATAATGTCCGGCAGATAAACCACCTTAAATGTTTCATCTGTTTGTTAGCAACCTCTTTTTGTTTTATAGATTATTTCAGAATATCCATTTGGAAATGATTTGGTGATGGAGTCTAAAGCCCCATCGTCCTGATATTGGAATATGTGAACCAAGCCTCCAGCGTTTTCCCCCTCTTCATTATACTGTTTGATTTCAATATGTGTCAAGACATTTCCATCATAGATGTAACTCTCTTCACGGCTACCATAATTACCACAAAGTAGCAACCGATTCAGCTTTCCATCCTTGAAAAAGTAATGACATACATTCATCAGATGTTTGCCATTATCATAGAGAATACTTTTCACAAGATTGTCAGTATAAAATAGGAAGGTGTGATAGAATTGATTTTCAATCGAACAACCAGCCTTTACTTCAATTATTTTTGCTTGATCATTAAATCCATATATACAAAGATTTTTGCTACTTTTTATTGTATCATGACGTTTTACAGGCTTCCCTTGTTTGAAACCATTACGCTGATAAGAGAATGGGGTAAGTTCATAAAACTCACTTTTATAATATTCATTTCTTACGACCTCTTTTTCAATTTGTTGCCTTATAAGTTCAAAGTCGTTTTTATATGCTTCAAATTCAGCTTTTAACCTTTCGTTCATCATATATTTTTGTTATTTAGGTTGCTAATGGGTTGGAAAGGAACGCCGTTTAGGAGTTAGCTTTCCTTGTTATCAATTTTATATTCTTCATATTCAAGAAACGCAGTATCAACATCTCCTTCTAACAGGTAGTAGAAACAATCTTGTATTATATCAATCCATTCAATAATTTGCTTTTGCTGTTCTTGTGAGACAAAATTAGCCCCGACAATCCATCTCCTGCCTAAATGTATAATGCTATACACATCACTTATTAGGGTTTGATTGATTGTCGGCTTCATAAAATCATCCGCAAGAACTTTAAGACATTCCATTATCTCCATAAAATTACACTCATATAGTTTTCCTCGAAATGGACGAAGTAAGCCAAGAAAGCCATTTTCCCATTTCTCATTTTCTATATCATTGTTTCTACAAGAATGAAAACTTAATAAAATATATGCTTCTTCTTTTGTCATTGCGTTTCTGTTTAATTGTTGATAATGTTTGGTGGCTAACCGACCTTTTCAGGGGAGGTTGAGCCGCTTGTTATCGTCGGCTTGAAATATTATATTCAGGAATCATTTCCGGAATTTTCATTTTCTCATACTGCTCTATTTTAGGTTTATTTCCTTCAAATTTAATTCCTCGCAAATCACAACTGATAAATCTTGTTCTTGTAAAATTGCAATTATAGAATTTTGAGGCTCTAAACTCTACATTTTTAAATTCAGCACCGGTGAAATCACAATTATAAAATTTTGTCCGCCTGCCACCATATTCATATCCATATGTTGTAATACCAAATTTAGCATCAATAAAGCAACAATTCTCAAAAATGGCATCATTAGCATTAATTACCAACTTAGATTTTCGAAAATTACATTCTTTGAAAATTGATTTATCCATTAAACAACCGTCAAATTTCGTTCTGAAAAAATCAACATTGTACAAAGAACTTTCAACAACAGAACAAGAAAGAAATGAATAAGACATGTTGATTGTTTCAAATTTTGATTGTTTCAAGTATGCTTTACGCAACTGAATAACTGATGATTTGCAACTAAGTTCTATACCCGATAGATCTAAGTTTGACATTTCGATGTTGCTTTGGGTAAATTGCTCTAAAACAGGGCTAATTTGCTCCAGAAATATTGGATCAGACCATTTTTCTTTAATCTTATTCATTTCCTTCTATTTACTTGACGATAATGGGATGCAGCTAACTGCGTTTAGCAGTTTAGGTGATTGTTACCAATGTTTTCTAAAATTAATTGATGAATCCTTTCTGACAAATTCCATTGTAGTGAGACAAATTTTTGTTTCATTGGTAGATCAGAGAACGAACCAATGCCTGAAAGTGAGGCATCAATTTCATGGAGATTTTGATAAAATGATTCGCAATCTTCTTCGCCTTCTTTTATTAGTTTCAACTTATTCTCATACCAAACCGCTTGTTTATGCCAACCTGTTTGATGTAGTAATTCTATCATTTTCTCCAATTCATCAATTAATTTATTTCTCATTTTTAATTTTATATTATTGGTAATGTCCGGCGGATAATCGAGTTTTTAGAAGATTAATTCGCTTGTTATAAACTCAATTCAATCGCTTTCCATTTCTTAGACTTCAATTTTTCTAAAGAGTGTTCGCTATATCCCTTTTTAGTAGCTTTTACAGGAATAAGCGTATAAAGAGTAACCATATCCTCTTTGTTATCATATTGATTCGCTGTATCAGAGTAGTTATAATCTACGACATAGAATCCAGCCAATTTCTCCGACCAAGAGATTGCGTTGAACCCTTTCTCTGTTTTGGATATAAAATCTCCATCAGAGAATGTTCTTCCGTTACGGACTTGGTTCGTCAATTCTTTCATTACCATATAAGGGAACTGTGTCTTCTCCATTTTAGAGTATGGATTCCAGCCAAACGGAAGCACAATAACAAACTCCACATAAGGCTGGGTATATTGGAAATTTCCTACACTGAACAATAACGAATTGTTGCCTCTATTAACAACCGCAAGCCTATTGAATACACCATTTTCCATTTCATTGAATTTGTTAGGAATAACTCTGCCAATATTCCAGTCTATATGTTGGGATATGCCACCACCTACTTCAGACCATACATAATCGTGGTTGATATTGGACAACGCACCCTTTTCCTTCAGAAAAAGGCTTATTTCGTTATGTCCACTACTAATAGACCAATCAAGAGGAGAAAAAAGTAGAGTTGTAGTAAGCCTATTTATATCCGCACCTTTCTCTATAAGATAGCGAACAATCTCAAAATGCCCTTTAGCGGCTACTTCATTCAAAGCTGCTGTTGTAGAACTTTCATAAGCATTTATATCTGCACCATTTTCTATCAATAGTTTGACTATTTCTAAATGGTTTCCAGACGAAGCACCCCATAAAGGAGAAAATAATCTATCTTTAATACAATTTACATCGGCTCCATATTGAATTAAAGTCTTGCAAATTTCATAAAAACCTTTCTTTGCAGCTCGGCATAAAGGTGGATGAAGCGTATATAAATTCTCATCATTCAAATCCAGATCTGAATGTTGGTCGAGTATATTCGACACTTCCTGCACGTTGTTATCGCCAACTGCTTTTTCCAGTTTTATATAAATTTCTTTATTATTCATCTATTGAGTTTATAATGTTCGGTGGATAATCAATCTTTCAGAGAGATTTATCTGCTTGTTATAAACCTATTTGAAATTTGTCAGTATATCATTCTTTTTATTGGAAGACAACATTTCTAATAAATGATTAAAGCTATCGCAAACAAATTCTGCCGAATCTTCAAATTCAGGTTCAACTCCATAATAGATTTTACCGTAATTTTCCGGAGATAAATCTATGCACAAATATTGGTATCCATCTTTTACTGACATAAGAATAGGAATATGGCTATCCCAAAACAGGCGTATCATATCACAGGATTCCTTATCATCTGCCAACGCCTCAAGTCCCATCAGCTCAAATTCATTCCAACGGAATCCGCTATCGCTTTCTCCGTTAAAGTCCTCTATGGAATTAAACCAAACATTATCACTTTCATTCGTGATTGTCTGAAACCGTTGTAAAAACTCCTGATAGTCCGCAGGAAGTTCGGAGTACCGATTTTGTAAATCAGAGCTTAAATCTTTTCTTTCCAATCGTTCTGTAACGATGAATCCTATATTTTTCAGTGCTTCAATCATATTTTTATTTTACGAGTTTATAATGGGATGCAGCTTGCCGCCGTTAGGCGGAACAGGTGCATGTTACCGATATATTTTTATGAACATTGCCAAAATCCTGCGATTATTTCATTGGTTGTACAGTGCTTATACAAATACAAAGCACCATATCCGAAAGGATAACTGCCGATAGTAACATCTTCACTATATCCGTCTTCGTCTATTGACAAGAAAAAAGAAAAACCATATTCCTCTAATTCTTTATAATAGCTTTCTTCATCTTGAATAAGGATAGGAGTTCCACCTATTTTTACAAGTATATTTTCACTATCCTTATCTTCTGAATATTCACTAATAGAACACATCCCTAAGTTGGTATTTCGTTTTTCTGTGCAATTACCAATTTCAGAAAATTCATGTTCTATTACTTTTACTGCTATTGAAGGATATATGTTATTGTCAATAAGAGTATCATAATCTTGGTGAATGATGATAGAAAGCATGACGTTTTCCTTTTCAGGATGTACCAATATTGCATAGAATTTATAATCGCTGGGGATTTGTCCTTCTATACATTTAGGTGGATTGCCACCAATCCTGCCTTTTACATTCTTATCAAATGGAATACATTTGGCATATCGTTCATTCATATTTTCTTTGTTTTATTATTATCGGTAACATGTAATTATCAGCGGTTTTCGCTGTTATTTTCTTATTTAACTATCTCATTATCACCTTCAAGAATATCATCCAATGGAGTGCGGATGCTGCTCTTGAAAGTGTCGGCTATATGCACGTACATTTCTGTCGTTTTCAGTTGGTTGTGCCCCAACAGCTCTTTCACGATTTTCAAGTCCGTGCCTTGCTCGATCAGATGCGTGGCGAACGAGTGCCGCAACAGGTGGGGGTACACCCGCTTGGTGATTCCGGCTTCCTTCGCCGCCTCTTTCAGCTTCTTCGACACGATGCTCTCCGTAAACGGCTCACCCTTGTACCGCTCGAACAGCCATTCCTGCGGCTTGTATAGCTTGGTGTACTCGGTCAGCTTCCTGACAAGGGGCTTCGACAGCAGCGTGTAGCGGTCTTTCCTCCCTTTGCCCTGCCGTACCCGTATCAGCGAACGGCTCACGTTGATGTCGTGGGGCTTCAAGTCCAGCAGCTCGCTGATTCTCAACCCGGCGGAGTAGAGCAGCGAGAACATGCAGAACAGCCGGATGTCCGGACCGGTTGCGTCAAGGATGGATTTTATCTCCTCCTTGCTCAGCACGTCGGGCAGCGTCCGTTCCCGTTTGGCTCGCTTTACCTCGTAACATTTCCGTTCCAATCCCAGCACCTTCTCGAAATAAAACTTGATCGAGTTGATGCGCAGGTTCTGTTGGCACGACGAGATCCCCCGTGTGTCAATCAGGTGCACGATGTAGGCGTTGATTTCTTCCGGTCGGATGTAGCGGAGGTTTCTTCCCGCAAAGTATTGCTGGAACTCCTTGAAGTAAGTGGTGTACGCACGGACGGTATGCTCGCTGTATCGCAGTTGTCGCAGCGTTTCGGCATAGCCGGGCGGGATGGCGGGGCTGGTTTTCCCGTTTTTCTTGGGCAAGGTGTTTTTCAGGGCGGAGTAATTGATATACGCCGTTTCCACATGGCGGTCGAAAAAGCCGGACAGGTCGAAGCCTTCTTCCGGCAGGTAGGCTCTGTCCCCCTCGAACCGCACGCCCTTCTCTTTCGACAGCGACAGCCGGATGGCATCGTCCTCGTCGAACTCCACTTCCACGTATTTCTGCCCGTCACGGATGGCAGGTGAAAGCGTTATTCTCGGTTTGCTCTGATAGACTTTCATACGCATCGCATGGGTGGCAATGACAGACCGTGTCCCTCATTACCCATATTTTACAAATATAGAGAAAACAACGAATTATCGCCGTTTCCCGGAGGAGAAAAATGCGTGCGGGGCATGATTTTTTGGTATTTTTCACAGGAAAGGGCTGCGACAAACCTGCGAACCGGACGACAAGTGCGGACAGCCCGCCCCGGACTCGCACGTTCCCCGTGTTTCTCCCTCTATATTTACGCCCGGTTTCGTTTGAGAACCAATAGTATTCACCATTTAAAAACATTAGATTATGGACGAACGACCGGACAGCAGCCAGCAGTTGATGGACATCCTGCTCGTCATGGACGAGAAAGGCACGCTCCAAGCCGTCAGCGGAGTAAAAGACGGCGAGTTACAGACCAAGAACCCACTGGAGGACAACAACGACCTCCTGCGGGTGGATCGCCACGGCGATATGTTTTCAAATTTCTTTTCCAACCTCTGGAGCCAGTTGAAAGATCCGACCCGCTTCCATTTCTTCCGTGTGCCGGAAGAGGAGGTGCAGCGGGTAGCCGCCGATTTCCGGCAGCGGGAGAGCCGGTCGGTCAAGACAGGTGAGCCGCTCCTCGCACAGTACGAGGTGCAGCCGCCCGTGCAGGCACAGCAGCAGACCCAAGCCGGGCAGCAGCAACAGCCGGAGGATGCGCCGCAGCAGTCCGCCGGGCAGACCGAACAGAACCCGCAGTACAAGTACCGCCCGGAGGACATCGACTGGAACAGCCTCGCTGCCCTCGGCGTGCAGCGGGAACAGATTGAGGGCAACGGGATGCTCGACCAGATGCTCCGGGGCTTCCAGACCGACAAGACCGTCCGGGTGCATTTCCACTTCGAGGGCATCTCGCACAGCAACGATAGCCAGCTCTCGCTCAAACCCGGCACGGACGGCAGGCTGACCGTTTGCAGCCACGGCATCCTCGACCCGGAGAAGATGCAGAAGCAGTTCTTCGGTTACGACATCACCGACTCCGACAAGCAGGTGCTCCGGCAGACGGGCAACATGGGACACCCGGCGACCGTCACCAACCGGGCGGGCGAGCAGGTCGAAGCCCTTGTCAGCCGCAACCTCAAGACCAACGAGCTGGTCGCTTTCCCGCTCTCCAAGGTCAATATCCCGGCGGAGAAGAACGGGCATACCTTCACCCCGGACGAAATAGCCCGGCTCAAACAGGGCGAGGCGGTGGTCTGCCAGTTCCTTTCCAGAGCCAAGGAGGGGGAGCAACCCAAGATCTACCCGGCTCCCGTACAGTTCAGCGCAGCCAAGATGCAGCTCGAATTTCTCTTCGGCGACCGGGGCAAGCTGGCGATGGATGCGTACAAGACGAACCTGAAACAGACCGCCAATCAGGAGGTGCCGAAGACTTTCCGCAAGCAGGAGCTTACCGAGAAGTCCCGCTTCGAACTCGAAGCCGGGGGAACGGTCAAGGTCTCCGGTCTGGTGGACAAGAAAGGAAAAGCCTACCAAGGCTACATCACATGGAAGCCCGGCGAGAAGCCCGCCTTCATGTTCCCCAAGGACTACAAGGCGGCACTCGAAGAGGGGCGTGTCAAGCCCGCTGTGGAGAACGAGGTGCAGGTGGCGGTCAATTCCGAGGGCAAGACCGTAGAGGCGACCCGCAACCTGAAAGAAGCCCTGCAATCCGCACAGCAGCGCCCCACCGGGGAGCAGAAACAGCAGCAGGAGCGCAAGCAGGAGCAGAAAGAGGGCCGGAAACAGGCACAGAAGCAGGAACAGCCCGACAAGCCCAAGCGCAGCCGGGGTGTCCGCCGCTGATTTCCCCGCTATTCTGTAAATGAATTACCGGTTATCCCGTCCGAGCGGCGGGATAACTTTTGTCAAACCGTTAAACTTTAAAGAAATATGATTACAGCAGTTATCGCTGAAAAGCCTTCCGTAGCGAAGGATATAGCAAACGTGTTGAATGTCCGGGAGCGGCACGATGGCTACCTTTCAGGTAACGGCTACCTCGTTACCTGGGCGTTCGGCCATCTCGTCCAGCTTGCCATGCCCGAAGCATACGGCTATGCGGGCTTCCGGCGTGAGAACCTGCCCATTCTGCCGCAGGGGTTCAAGTACATCCCCCGCCAGATACGGGAGGGCAAGGAGTACAAGCCCGCCCCCGGCGTGCTCAAACAGTTGAAGGTCATCAGGGAGGTTTTCGACCGTTCCGACCGTATCGTCGTGGCGACCGACGCCGGGCGTGAGGGCGAAGCCATTCATCGGTACATCTACAATTACCTTGGCTGCCGCAAACCCTGCCTGCGCCTCTGGATCTCCTCGCTGACCGACCGTGCCATCCGGGAAGGGCTGGATAACCTCAAGCCCGGAAGCGACTACGACAACCTCTACCGTGCCGCCGAAGCCCGTGCTATCGCCGACTGGGAGATTGGATTGAATGCGACTCAAGCGCTTTCCATCGCCGCCGGGCAGGGCATCTACTCCCTCGGACGGGTGCAGACGCCCACCTTGATGATGATTTGCTCCCGTTATCTGGAGAACAGGGATTTCACCCCGCAGACCTATTTCCGGCTGAAGGTTACGGCGGAAAAGGACGGCACGCCCTTCGCCGCCATCTCTGAATTGCGTTACGAAACCCTTCCGGCGGCAAACGCCGCCCTCGCCGCTGTAACCAAAACGGGGACGGTGCAGGTTGCCGACGTGCAGCACAGAGAGGTGAGCCAAGAACCTCCCTTGCTCTATGACCTGACCGCCTTGCAGAAAGAGGCGAACGGCAGGTACGGCTTCTCGGCAGACAAGACCCTCTCCATCGCCCAGTCGCTTTACGAGAAGAAGGTGTTGAGCTACCCCCGTACCGGCTCCCGCTACCTATCGGACGATGTGTTCGACGAGATACCCGATCGTATCGCCCTGCTGGAGCGGTACCCGGCTTTCGCCGCCCATGCCGCCGCCCTGAAAGGAGCTTCGCTCAACCGCCGCAGCGTGGACGCAGGGAAAGTCACCGACCACCATGCGCTCATCATCACCGAGTGTCTGCCTGGCGAGCTGTCCGCCGACGAGCGCACGGTATACGACATGGTAGCCGCCCGCCTGCTCGAAGCCTTCTCCGCCCGTTGCCTCAAGGACGCTACCACCGTCTCTTTCACGGCAGGGAACAGCGTGTTCACCGCCAAGGGGACGGTCGTCAGGTCCGCCGGATGGCGTGCCGTGCGGAACGAGCGGGACGAGGACGACGAGGGTACAGCCGCTTTGCCACCCTTGCAGCCCGGCGAGTCTTTCCCCCTGCAATCGGCGGAGTGCGTGGAGAAACAGACCAAGCCCCGTCCCCTGCACACCGAGAGCAGCCTCCTTTCGGCGATGGAGCATTGCGGCAGGGAGTTGCGGGACGACGAGCTGCGGGACAGCCTGAAAGGGAACGGTATCGGCACGCCCGCCACCCGTGCCTCCATCATCGAGACCCTCTTTGCCCGTGACTACGTGCGCCGGGAGAAGAAGAGCCTCGTGCCGACCGACAAGGGGCTTGCCGTGTACCAGATAGTGAAGGACAAGCGCATCGCCGATGTCGAGATGACCGGGCAGTGGGAGACCGCCCTCGCCAAGATCGAGAGCGGGGAGATGAATCCCGACACCTTCCGCAAGGGCATCGAGGTCTATGCCGCCCAGATTACCGAAGAACTCCTGCAAGTGCAGGTATCGGTGGCGGACGGCGGACATATCCCGTGTCCCAAGTGCCGTTCCGGTCGCATCCTCCTTTACCCGAAAGTCGCCAAGTGCAGCAACGTCGATTGTGGGCTTACCGTCTTCCGCAACAAGGGGGAGAAGCAGCTCACCGACAGCCAGATTGCCGACCTCGTGACCAAAGGCAAAACATCCCTTATCAAAGGCTTCAGGAGCAGGGAGGGCAAGCCCTTCGATGCGTACCTCACCTTCGACAAGGACTTCCACACCGTGTACGGGTTCCCGCCCCGTACGGACAAGCCCAAAGGAAAGGAGCGCAGGCGATGAACGGCATCGGTTGGATCACCGTGGCGGAAGCCGCCCGGCTCTGCGGCACGGACGAGCTGCGCATCACCCTCTGGATGAACGGCAACCACATCGCCTACGCCCGTTTCGACGGCATCCTGATGATCGACGGCGCATCCCTTGCCGCCCTGTTCAGCCGCAACCGGGTCGCCACCATCTACGAGGACGTGGCGCAACAGCGGGGCAAGCCCGGCAGACCGGGCAGGCTCCGCCGCCTGCTCGACACCCCGCTCGACACCTTCGGCTTGTCGCAGCGCATCGTCCGGGCGTGCCGGGAGCTGGGCGTCTTCACCGTGGAGCACCTGCTCGTCCACCTCCGCCGCTTCCGCTTCTCCCGCCTGTACTGTGTCCGCAACTTCGGCAGCGGATCGGCAGCCGAGACCCTCCGGCGGCTCCGGCAGGACGGCTTGACAGACGGCGGCAGCATCGGGTAGGTCAAGGGCATTACTGCCCTCTTCCCCCCTCAGAACCGTACGTGAGGGTTTCCCCTCATACGGCTCAAGCTTTTCAAAGTCTCTGTTCGTGTGCAGAGACCGGCTCATCCTACTTCTTGTTTCCATTGTTTTTTACGGGATAATTTGAAACATTCATCATGAACCAACAGATTGCATTTCCGTCCGTCTTGTACGGTCGGCATTACATTCCATGCCTTATGCGTGTCAATCGGTTCACCACATATCGGACATTTCCGACCTTGCTTTTCCCATAGGTAAAGCAGGGATTTACGTCCTTTCAGCGTCACAAGCATCTTTGACTTCATTCTTTTATTGAAGTACAGGCGGCAGTCTGCGTCAAACGGATTCATGTCCCCCTTTATCTGCGTATATTGCAGAAAAGGAAACGAAGATGCCAGTTTCAACAAAGTAAGTTGGTCTTCTTTGCCGTTTGATTTCTTGAACTTAGCCGCAAAAGTCCAGCTATTCCCTCGGATATTGTGCCAATAGCGGTCTTTTATCCACCGTTTCCCTTTCTTGGAATGACGGCGTTTAGCCCATTGCCACAAGGCGAGAAATATCTGATGGTCGATTCTGTGAAAAGAATCACGTGTCGCCCCATGCTGATAATATGCTCCCCATCCTCGAATTTTAGCATTCAACATCCTGATTAATGATTCCTGCTTGCAACCCTTATGACCTTTTGTCACCTTACGGATATTCTCCATAAAGCGTTTTTCGGCTTTCTTGGTCGGCTTGGTCAATATTTCATTGCCGAATTTGCGGATGTTGAAACCGAGAAAATCGAAACCGTCATGGATATTGGTTATCACCGTCTTTTCTTCTGATAAGGTCAGACCTCTTTCAGACATAAAGTCGGCTACCAATGGCTTGATTTCCTTTTCAAGTGTTTCACGGTTCTCGCAGGTAATTATAAAGTCATCAGCGTAACGGACAAGATTCACCATTGGCGAATATAACTTACCTTTGATTCTAACTCGTTTATATTTCTCTGCAAGGACTTTCTGCAATCCGTCCAATGTCATATTGGCAAGCGTGGGAGAGATAATGCCACCTTGTGGCGTTCCCTCCTCTGTCGGGAACATCTGTTTGTTGAAGATATAGCCGCATTTCAACCACTTTCGGAGTATTGCCTTGTCCATAGGGATGTTGGCAAGCAGCCATTCATGGCTGATATGGTCGAAGCACCCCTTTATGTCACCCTCCAGAATCCATTCGGGAGAATAGCCTTTTCGGAGAATGTTATGGCATTGCATTACCGCGTCCATACAGCGGCGTTCCTTGCGGAAACCGTATGAACGTGAGTCGGCTGTTGTTTCCGACACTGGTTCTAATGCCATAAGGTAGAGTGCTTGCATGGCTCTGTCTTTCATTGTCGGTATTCCCAACGGTCGCAGTTTGCCATTACTCTTTTTGATGTGGACTCTTCTCAATGGCTTCGGCTGGTAGCCTCTGCGTTTGAGTTCGCTTATCGCTTGTGTTTTTGCTTCAGGTTTCTCCCATGTTTCCATGTCCACTCCGGGGGTGTTGCCACCTCCGTTAGAAGTAACTCTCTTTACGGCTAAGGCTTTTGCGTAAAAAGAGTGGGTCAGCGTCCACTGCAAGGCTTTCACCTTGTTGTATCTGCCTTCCTTCTGAGCCTTTACAATTCGTGCTTGTAGCTTTCTGACGGCCAACTCCGCTTTAGTCCAGTCTATTCTGTCCCAAAGTGTTTGCTGATTGTCAGCAGGCGCACACGATGTCTTGTTTTCGTTCATTTGCTTTCCTCCTTTTGAAAGTTCTAAAAGTTAATTGTAAAGAATCACCATTTGACAACATTCGGTTTGATTGCCTACCTAATGTCGTCACAGAAGTCTGCCCACTTTCGTGTCGGATGATGTCGCCCACATCAGCCCGTGATGTCGGTTCAATCCGTATCCGCTCCATTACAGAACGGCATTCGCTTTTTCTGTTATCTTATACCTGCACACCATTCGGCTTTCATTGCTGTCAGCTTACCTGTCATTTTTACATGACAGGAGATATACAGGCTTACCATGTTCCACATAGATAACTAACGGATAGGTTAGGTTCTGTCTCATCCTCCGGCGGTGCTTATATCCGTGTAATCCTACCATGGAGAGGATTAACCGACCGCTTCCCTTTTGGGTAGAGTGTGCCAGTATCTTACACTCTTTCGTGACATTACGAAGTTTACTAACAGTTCGCTTGCGCTAACCATACTATCCAGCCTCGCCACTCTACGGTATGATACTAACCGTACTTGACTTCCCCTCACGGTTCTGTCTTGTCTTGCGAAAGTGTACTTCGTCCCGACCGCTTAATACAACATTAAGGTGCATCGGTCGGTAGGCTACCGCTGACGGAACAGCGGGTTAAAGCTGATACCCGTAAGTATCATTCCAACAATTATCTATGCGACTTCATGTCGCACCCACGGGATTTCAAGGTCTTGTACCCGTAATCCCGGCAATATTCACTATCTTTACCAGCCGATTATATAAGAAGGCGGATTTGTCTTTCCCATAACCGACTGGCAAATACTCGAAAGGATTTCGAACCTATTCTGTTCATAATATGAAGCGTTCCATTTCCCTTTAAACAGCCTTTTTACAGCTCAAAAAGGGTTAAATGCTTGAATTTGTGGACATATATTCGAAAAATATTGTATTTTTGTACCCGAAAATAGGACGACAATGGCTAAAAAGCACTCATTATCTGTTGAAAACATAGATCAGGTTGCTATTGATTTTATAGCGACAAAACCTTCATATTCAATCAAAATAACAGATTGCCAAGAAGGTAAATTAAAAAAAATAGCAATAACTCATAATAAGGAAACTGGTATCTTAAACTGTTTTATTAATGGCGGGCAAGTTTCTTATAGTACGCAAGGAAAAGCACATTTAAAAGGAATATGTGAAGAATGTTGGAACGTTATCCTTCAAAATACTTCAATTCCTTGCCCTGATAAGAAAAGCTTTACGGCAAAAGGAATAAGTGAAGAAGATTTTGATGCTTTTATAGATGTATTATCGGAAAGTGATGAAATCGAAATAACTACGGTCAATACAGATAACAATCCTGCTATCAGGAACCAATATCATTTAAAGGGGAAATATGATGCCAAGGTATCTATTATTTTTTATAATAATGGGACTTTATTTTTACAGGGAGCTGTAACAGCTTTTTATATTGAGCTTATTACAGAAATAATGGAGACAATATCTTCTGTTCCAACCGAAGTAATGGAAGACTTCTTGGCTATTCAACCTTTAGTAGGATGTGTGATAGAAAAAGATTTGAATAAGCATTTCACGAAAACTGAAAACATTGAAGGAAGTATTCTTGAAGATTTTCTGAAAACATCTATTGCTCTTGCTAACTCCGGTGTTGTGGTTGATGATTACGGGTGTTATACATTCGGTATAATGAAGGCTTTGGATGGCTTGATTAGCAAAAGACTCTTGGAAGACGCACCGGATTTTAAAGATTATGGTACATATTTTGAGAGAGGTAAAGATGGAAACTACCATTTTTTGGAGAATGTGGGAACTTACAATGGTAATCCCTCGTTAAAAAGAGCATTGGAAAAGGCGTATGACTTTTATAACAAGAATCGGCATACAACTTTCCATATTGATCGCAGGAACTTAGAAACAAGCAGAACCTTATATTATGATGAAGCGGTGAACATAATAAAGGATGGACTTGTTATTATAAATGACTTATGTACTAATTGGTAAAGAAATGAAGACAAAAGATTATCAAATAATCTCTTTAGGAGAACGAAGTTTTTTAGTAGTAGTTCTGTCATTGGAAATGACGGATTACTATTGGACTGCTCTCCAATCAGAATTGGCAAAATATAATGTTGCCGATGCTGAAGTTTATTTTGATTTTCTATACCGTAACGGATTAAAAAATAGATTTTTCAAAACTAAGCTCATGGGAGTTAGTCTATTGAATAATTCTTTGAGAAAATGTAAAGCTACACAAGAGTGTATTAGTGCTTCTGATAAATTCTTTACTTTGCATAAGGATGTGATTGAACATAGCGTATTATCGTCTATTCAAAAAACATTCTTTAGAAAGAAATTAGACAGAACTAATATTCTTCCGACAAATGTACTTTAACATTATAAAGGAATTAATATATTAGAACAAAAGGTGCATCATTGATGCACCTTTTGTTTATACTTCAAATTTAGGCATCAGTAAGACCTAAATTCAACATATCTTTGTCATTCCAACTATTTCCGTTATCTTTGCGCCAGTAGAACCTGCCAAGCCTCTTGATAATGCTCAAATCGGCGGGTCGTTTTTTTATAACCCGTCATCCTTTCCTGAATGACCCAAGCCACTTTTCAGTGGCTTTTTGCATTTCATGGGCATACCCTTCCGTACACCGTCCGGATTTTCCCGTCCTCCAATACTTTGCTCGACCGCACGATCCACGTCCTGCCGTCGTTCAGCCCGCACTCCAGTGCCTTCTCGCCGCCGCCGACCAGCACCGGCACGGTTATCACCACGATTTCGTCCGCCAGCCCGTTATCCAAGAGCAAAGCCCCGGTTTCCGCTCCGTAAGCCGTTACCGTCCCTTCGCCGTCCGCTTTTATTCCCCGCAGTTCCGCTGCCGCATCCCCTGTAACAAACCGCACCCGTTCCTTCTCCGTCAAATCAATACAGCCGTCCGTCACGACCAAAGTTTCTTTTGCCGTGAGCGGCCAGCCCAGATGGTTCAGGTAAATGCGCAGGTAGGTTTCCTCGTCGATCAGCACGCAGCCGGAGGCATCCACCGCCGCATCAAAATACTTGTCCGATCTGACCGGACAACCGTCAATGGATTGGTACACATGCAAGGTAATCTGTTTCATATCAATGTGTTTTTAAGGATTATGTCCGCCTCGCACCCAAAAGAACAGCGTGAACTCACACTATCCCGACACGAAGGTACTGGCATACCTAAAAGACAAGACAGGCAAGCCCACGCCGTATAAGCATACAGCATGAACATTGCGCTATACATCTTGTCTTTTTTGAAAAGTGCCAGTTTTCCGTGTCAAGACGTTCAGCGAACGTACAATATGTATATCAATCCCCGCCTGTTTCCAAGCCGGGCATGAATCTTCTATGTCACGACAGAGACCGTGCCCGAGAGCACCGCCTTCTGTCTTCGTATGGCAAAGATACGGAAACTTCCCGAATAACAAAACAATAGCCCCGCCTAATCTCACGATCCGGCAGGGCTTCATCCACTAAAAGCACCGTCAGAAAAATGTCATTCTCACGGGAACAGCCCCCTTTTCCTGCGCCTTTCCTCTTTCCGGGCTTCCTTCTCCTTGCGTTTCGCAGCCCGTTCCTCCACGTCGGCGAAACGGGTGCGGATGAACTCGTGCACGTCCTTCGTGCGGTAGAACACCTTGCCGCTGATGGTGAAGTACGGCAGCACCCCGATGGCACGGTAGCGTTGCAGCGTGCGGATGCCCACCTTCAGCAGCAGGCACAGGTCTTGGTTGTCCAGCACCTCCTCGCCGTCGAGCGTGTTGTTCTTCCTCAGCACCCTTTCCAGCAATTTCTCCGTCCGGTCGAAGCGTTCCATGATGCGCTCCATCCAACCCTCAAACTCTTCCCTGTCCGTGTACATAGCAGTCGCCCTCCTTTTCGATGATTTCCTTTTCCCGCATATAGCGGATGTAGCCTTTCGCCGTCCGTTCCTTCACTTCCAGCATCTCCTGTATCAGCTCGCACAGTTCGATGTAGCCGTACTTCTCCTGCCGGGCGAACGCCTCCCGTGCCATCTCCGCCAGCTCCTTCTCCTTGCGCTTCTCTTTCTCCGCCCTCGGCTTCTCGCCCACATAGACGGGCATCCCGGCTTGCTTGTCCCATCTGAACTGCATCAGCGGAATATCCAGCGGGCTGCCGTCCCTGACCTTCAACGCCTTCACCACCGACACCTCCGGGTTCTCGTCCTTCTCGATGGAGAGGATGGCGGCGGACTTGCGTTGCAGCTCGCTGCCGAGGTGTCCCCGCAGTTTCAGTCCGTTCGGCACGAAATGCACCACGGCGGCGATGCACGTGCGGTAGATTCCCGCCAGCCGGTAGATCTCGTCAATCAGTGCCACGCTCTCCGCCTCGTCGTTGGCGCAGCGGATCAGGTCCGCCACCCCGTCGATGACGACCAGATGGATGCCCCCGTGCAGGTAGTGGTACCGGTCCATGCTCTGCACGATGGCGGTCAGCCGCTCGCTTCTCGACATCCCCGTCAGGCAGTACACGTGCAGGTACTCCGGCATCCGCTCACGCCCGGCACGGCGCAGCAGCCGCCCCGTGTTCTTGTGGAGCTGTTGCTCGCTCTGTTCCGTGTCGTAGAGCAGCACCGCACGCCCCTTGCGGTTCGGCTCCACCCGCACCCCCAAGAGATCGGCGTCCGTCTCCCGTTCCATGATCGCCCCGGCGACCAGTGCGGCGGTGTAGTTGCTCTTGCCCGTCCCTTCGCCGCCCGTGATGCAGAGGATGTTCTCTTCCGAGCCTAACGGCACGTCCCCGGCGGTAACGATGGCGACCGCCTGTTCGGGCGGGTGGTCATAGTCGATCTCGCACGATTTCAGCATCGCCAGCGTGTCCCCGTACAGCGTGTCGAGCAGTTTCAGGAACAGCCCCATCAGCTCCGCCCTCGTGTGCCCGGCTTTGAAGTAGTCCGTCACGTCCTTCTCCGCCTTCGTCCCCGGCAGCGGCAGCACCAGCCGTTTCACCCCGTACTCCGCCAGTTGCGCACGGTGCTTCTCCGAGCATTCCAGCCCCGTCTTGTCCGTGTCGTACAGCAGCACGATGTGCTTGAAGCGATAGACCAGCTTGCGCACGGTCTTCGCCGGGATGACCGAGGTCTCCGAGTTGAAGCAGATGGCGTGGAAGCCGTGCGCCGCCAGCGTCAGCACGTCCTTCTCGCCGCCCGTGAGGAAGAGCAGGTCGCCCTTCGAGGGCAGTTGCTCCAGCCCGAAGCAGTAGTTGTCGCCCGTGTGCCCGCCATAGACGAAGCGCACCTCCGACATCGGGCGATAGACCTTCACGCCCCATTTCCCCCTGTACCCGAACATCGGTTCCGCCGGGGTGGAGCTGAAGCCGAACGCCTTGCCCTCCCTCGTCTCGCCCCGGTACTCGGCGAGCGATACCGTCCCGTAGCGGCGCAGCACCTCCACGGTGATGCCCGATGCGCCCCAGTAGGCAAGCTCCCCCTCGGTGAAGGGCTTCTCCGCCGCCCGGTAGGGCTTCGGTTCGGGACGGTCGGCGGACATTGCCGCCTCTTCCGTGTCCGTTCCGGCTTCCCCGGCGTCGCCGCCCCTTGCGCCCGGCACGGGTCGCAATCTCCGGCAGCCCCCGGTTCCCACCGTCCCGTCGGTCGGGTTGTCCCCGTCCAGTCCGAGGCACAACTCCCGGTCGATGGTGTGCAGCACCTCCACGAAGTCGGCGGCGTTCCGGCAGTCCAGCCCTTTCAGCTTTGCCACGAGGAAGAAGCAGTCTCCCGAATAGTCCCCGTTGCCGAAGTCCTTCATCCGGTACGTACCGCTCCGGCGGTCGTAATACACGTTGCACGAAGCCTTGCTGTCGGCGTACAGCGGGTTCAGGAAGTTCCTGCCCACCCGCCACTTCACGGGCAGGTAGTGACGGAACACGTCCAGCCCGTTACTGGTTCTTGCCAGCACTTCTTCCTTTCTTACCATAGCTTCCGTTTTTTCGGTTATGCAGGGGATGTTCCGCTATCATCCGGTCGATCTTGGCGGCGGGCGTCTCCACCATCCACCGCTCACGCAGGCTCTCGACAGCCTGCCGGGGATAGCGTATCTGCCGCCCGATCATCGAATAGGGGACGATGTTCTTCTGGCGGTAGCGTTGCAGGGTGCGGTGGCTGATGTCCAGCGCCTCGCACACCTCCTTGTGCGTCATCCACTTCGGGTCGGCTTTCCGTCCCTTGGTCGCAGGGCTTTCCGCTTCCTCTTTCCGTTTGCGCTCCGTTTCCTCCCGGTTCCGGGATTCCTCCACGTAGGCGGTTATCTTCTCGATCTTCTCCACGAGCAGGCGGTAGGCGTTGCTCTCGATGGTCATTATTTCCATTGTCGTACTCATTTTTAGGTTTCTGCCGCAAATGTCGCCCGATTCGCCGGTTTTTCCTGCCACTATATCAGCACCTTGGCAAAGATTTTTTTTCGGGGCGCATTTTAGCCCTTGCCGCCGTTCCGGGCGGTAAAAAGGACCGAGACGGGGTAAAAAAGAGCGTCCGGAAGGCTCTTTCCAGCCCTTCGGACGCTCCCTTCCCGTGTCCTGCCGCCCCGTTGCCAACTTGCTACCGGCTATCCATGTCCCGCATCTTTTTCAGCAGCCTCTCCTTCATCTCGTCCAAGAACGCCGTCGGGTTCTGTTGCCCCCGCAGCCTGCCGAAAGCGTGGTACACGTTGCCCAGATCCACGTGGAAATGCTTCTCGAACAGCGCAGCCAGCTCGCCGATCTCGGCGTTGCCCTCGTCCACGCTTCCCGTCACGTGTATGCCATAGACGAGCAGTATGGCGGCAACCTTCGTGTTCGTCCAGCGGTGTTCCTTCTCCGGCACGGCTTCCGTCTCCGTCCCCTGCGCCGCACGCTCCATCCGGCGGCTCAGGTGTACCAGCAGCATCTCCACCGAGATCAGCCGTGCCGCCAGTATGTCATAGCCCGTGGAGAACTCCGCCTCCTCGTCCAGCACGAAGCTGCCGCTCTCGGGGCTTAGCTCGTCCTTCGCCCGCAGGAAATAGTAGCTGTCCCGGTATGTCGCCCCGCTGTGGTAATACTGGTAAAAGGGCAGGTAGCGTTCCATCATCCGCTCGGCACGCTCCATCGCCTTGCGGTAGTACGGTTCGGCGACACGCAGGCAGGCGGGGCAGCCGCTCTCTATCTGGTACACCCGGTAATAGTACAGCAGCCTGCCCGTCAGGGCGGGCTTGTAATACTTGAAGTAGAGGATCTCCTTCGCGTCCCCGGCGAACGGATGGGCGAGGGCGTACTCCTTCAGTTCCCGGTTCTTGCCTTTCAGGTACGAGACCATCTCACGGCAGACGCCTATCACCTCCTTGCCGTCCATGCCGGGGGCTGTGGTCGCCATGCGCTGATCCACCTCCTTCAGCAGCCCGTTAAAATATTCTTCCATATAAATCTTGTTTCATGTTGTTTATAAGGGCGCAAAGTTAGCGGACGGCAGGGAAACGGACGTTCTGAATCTTCACCGCCGGATTCGGATTGTCCGCCAATCGGCTCCGGACGGTCGGTTTTTCACGGCAGGGCTGGAAAAGGGAGGCTAAACGGTACGGGCGCACCGGGCGATTTCACGGATTTCGGCAGGAGTAGCCTTCAGGTGCTTCTTGCAGAAGTCCCACAGGTAGCTCGGAGTGGCGAAGCCGCACATGTCGGCAATCTCTTGAAGGGGCATGTCCGTGTCCGCCAGCAGGGAGGTCACGTGCGCCTTCCGCTGTTCCGTCAGCCAGCGGTGCGGAGTGGTGTTCAGCTCCTCCTTGAAACGCCGTCCCAGCGTATTGACCGACATGGCGCATTCCCGTGCCAGTTCCTCCACGTTCTTCACCTTGGGCAGAGCCAGTGCGATTTCTTCCCGGAACGAGCAGCCCCGCAGGTGCGGCAGGTACTTTTCCACCTCCTGCAAGTCCGCCTTGCCGAACATCGGCGGTATGCCCTTGCGGTACTCGGACGCCCGTTCACGGCGGAAGCGGAACAGCAGTCCCGCCAGACGGTTGCAGAGCACGTTCAGGTGCGGGTATTCGTCGTAGGCGTTGATGCTTGCCTGCATCCGGCAGAGGAACAGGAATCCTCCGCAGTCCCTTTCCCGGAAATACGCCTCCGCCGTTTCCAGCAGGAAGTCTGACGAGCTTCCGTGGCGGTGATAGGCGACCAGTATCAGCAGCCCGGCTTCCTCCTTCACCCGGTACGAAAGTACGGGGCGGTGTTCCCGCAGCAGCTCCACCAGCCGTACCATCCGTCCGTTCTCCCGTGCGAGCCGTTCCGCCGCAATCCATGTCACCGGACGCTCCGCATCCGTTTGCGGCAATACCTTGCGTACCTTTTCCATCCACTCCCGCCATCCCTCCCGGACGGCTTCATTCATTAGAATTAGTGTAAGATTCTGTTTCATTTTGTTTCAACACGATATTAAATAATACAAATCTTACACGAAATTACAAATTGTTTGCAATAGATGTCCTGCCGACACCCCGTATCGGTCACGATATTTCCTTGAATTACAGATTCGGATTTTGCTCCATAGGTCCGGATATTCAATCGTGAAAAACAGAAAGGCTGTGCCGGTTCCACCCGCAGAACGGCATGACAGTAAGCAGGGGGAGCCGGAAGAAAGTCATTCGCCGGTTGGTGAGTGCGTCTTTTCAACGGGATATTTGCCGTCCCGTATCTCCTGCAACCTTTCGATCAGCGGTTGCTCCTTGGAATGGTTCTTTTGTTCGGCTATAATGAAGAACGATGCAAAACTGCCGATAACATACAGCCAGAACAGGCATTGACCGAGCAATTTCCGGTATTCGCCCATTGTCTCGTACTTCGCCTGCATCGCTTTCAGCTTCGCAGGACGGTAATACAGCTTTCCGGCAATCCAGATAAAAGGGGCGAGCATCGCTGCGGCGAACAGGTAGGCAACCGGGTTGAACCTGCTCCATTCCACCTTGTCCGTCAGGGAAGAGAACCAGCCCGTCAGCATATCCCATCCCCATGCCTCGAACAAAAGATGGAGAGCCATCAGGTTAAGAAACCACAGGATTGCCATCGTCCACGTGGCATTGGAGATAACCGCCTTGTCTTTCCTTGCACGTTTGTTCTTGCTCCAGAAGTAATACATCCAGTATGCCGGTTCCTTGAACATAGATTCCTCCTTTCCTTGTTTTCCGCTTGCTTATCCCGTTACGAAGAACAGCAACAGGGCGCATCCCGCTGCGGCGGCAACGATCAGCCCCAGCCAGAAACGGTAACTCCTTTCACCCAGCGTACCCAGCCAGAAATTCCCTTCCCAACTTCCCGGACGGGAGTACGTCCACCGCCATCCGCAGACAATCCCCACGAGCCACAGCAGCAGGATTCCCGCCACGATCAGGTAGCCGTACCTCGGATGCGCCTGCAACCACTCCGGCAGACCCTCCATAAACTCGCTTATCTTATCGAACCATTCCATAGCAATAACAGAAAAAGCCAAATTCATACCTTACGGACGAACCGTTATATATCAAAGCAAAAATAGCGAAAAGTCCAATCACTCAAAAAGTTTCACCGCAAAATTCTTTTCCGTTTGGAAGAAATACGTTTTATTTGCACCTATATAGCCGCAACGTATGAAGAAAGCCTCCCCACATAAAAGAACCAGCCGGTTGAAGCTCCCCGGATTCTTCGACCACCTCTTTTATTGGACGTGGCGCAGTTGTCGGCACGGCTTCCCGGACCGTAGTTTTGCGGTCATCAGTGTGGTTCAGTTCGCCTGCCTCCTGTTTCCTGTCGCCATCGCTTTACAGTTCTTGGACACTCCGGCTGTCCGTTTTCTTTACGAGACAGACAACCGCCTTACGTTTTTCCCGCTGATACTGCCGTTCCCCGTATTGCTCTGGAGGAATATGCGCATCTATACCGAGGAGCGTTACCGCATGATGCACGACTATTACGGGGCGTTCCATGTATCGGTACGGCAACGCTATCGCCTCCGTTTCCTTGTCTGCATGGTGCTTGCAGTCCTTGCCATCCTGCTTGAAATACGGCTGTTCACCCTTTATCATGACCGCTGCACGGCCATATCCTCCGGCAACAGCCATCCCGCAAGCCTCTATGTCCCGTACCGGTATGACAACGGCAACGACCCCGTGCAGGAAGGCGTTTACCGCATCATCGATGAAAAAGGGCGTATCGGATATGCGGACAAGCATGGCAATACCCTCATAGAGCCACGCTTCGCTTTTGGCTTTCCTTTCGAGAACGGGAAGGCGAAAGTAACCGACACGGGAGAACAGAAAGAAGTTCCCGGTTCGGATGGGGAATACCGCTATTGGGAAAGCGATGATTGGTATTACATCGACCGGAAGGGGCAAAGGATTGAATAAAAGCCCCAAGACTGCCCTAAATCCGACATTCCAGCCCCCCGCCTGCCAAGCCCTTGCAGGGCAAGCACGAAGCCGCCAAGCCCTATCGGAACATCCCGTTCATCCCACCTTTCCCCCGAAACAAGCACCAAAACTCAAAACCAACTCATTTACAATAACTTAAAAGATTTTCGGTGCAAGCCGCAAAACAGCCCTGTGGCTGGTGCAAGGTGCAGCTATATATATAAATATAGCTGCACCTTGCACCACAGAAATACACGCTGAAAATCAATGCTTTACACTTCTGGTAAAACCACTGGTGCAACCTCGTTTCTTGCACCGCCTCCTGCTTTTATGCTTTTCCTGTAATCCGGTAATCCCGAAAAATAAAAAATCCCCCGAAACATTTCCCTTTTTCGGTCAAAATCCCTATATTTGCATCAGTTCCAAGAGCAGAGCGAAGCAATGCAGCGAAACCCGCACAGCTACCAAATCGCTACCGGCTACCGAACTTTCTACTCTTTAAGTCTTATCTACCAACCGATTACAAAAAAACGATTGTTTTTTCATAAAAATATGCTCCTATCTCAATCTTTTTTTCTTCCTGTTTTGTTTATTTATTAGAACTCTCCTATTTATGGGAAGTGTAATGAGAATGAAGTATGAAGCCTGAATTGTACTATTGTAAACATCGTGATTGCAAGTCTTGTCTTGAGACTGCTCGACCTGCATTCGAGAACCTTGAAACTAAAAAAGGTGAAGTTTATACCTTTGAATCAGTGGAGGTTTATACACTTGTATTTCTTATATCGGGGAAAGTATTGGTTTCGTGTAATGAATTTATTGATGTTCCGTTACATTCAGGTGAGATTAGTCTTTGGCCTATGAATTCAAAATGCTCATGGAAGACCCTTTCCGATACCTCATGCATCGTTTTCAGAGGAGGAGATGACCATGTTCCCTGTGACAGGAAATCATTGGAGAGACCTACCCATTCATGGCATGATGCTATTCCCGCTTTTCGTACTTTAATTATTAAAGCAAGATTGATGGAATTTCTGGAGTCAGTGAAGCAATACCTCGACGATGGAGTTGTTTGTCCTTATATGTATATAGCCAAGCAGAAGGAATTGTCGATGATATTCAGAGCTTATTATCCTGCGGAAGAGTTAGTGCCTTTCTTTTTTCCTACCGTACGCCGTACGCATGCGTTTGAGTCTTTTATAATGAATAACTATCTGAAAGTAAAAGGTGTGCAGGAATTTGTCGATTTATCAGGAATGAACCTAAGTACTTTTAATCGGAAATTTAAATCCCATTTTAAACAAAGTCCCTATCAATGGCTTATCCAGCAAAAGTCAAAGCATATTTATCATGATTTGTCTGCCACCAATAAAACTTTTGCTGCTATTGCCCGGGAATATGACTTTTCCGACGCATCTCATTTTAACCGTTATTGCAAGGCAATGTTTGGTGCTTCTCCATCTACTGTACGCAAAAGAAGAACGCCATAATACAAACGTGTTACAAACTACAGTTTTATTCAACATTCTGCATTTTTTATACCACAGCCATTTTTTTACAGATATTTTGGGATGCCGTAATTTTGCGACATGAATTTGAAACATCATCAGACAGTGTGGTGTAGGCCTGGTTTTTGCGTAATATAATAAATAAAAAGATGATATGTTGACCGAGAGAAAAGACCTGAAGGATGTGAAATCAAGAGTTTTTTATGGATTGATAATTCTTATAGAATTGGCTGATGTATACAACGAGAAAGGATGTTCTCTTACTGAATTGTCAGAGAAATATGGGTTTGCCCACCCCATGTTTCTTCTCGTTGTAGACAGATTGGTAGGAATTGGAGTGATAGCCCGAAGTAAGAATGATGAAGATTGGATTTATTTAGTAAAGGAGCCTAGAGATCTTTGGATATTGGAAGTATTACCTGTATTGAAAGCATCTTTGGAAGAAGGAGAATTTTAGTTTAAATATTGGATTGAATAATGAAACCTGAACTTTTTTTTTGTAAGCATAGTAGTTGTAAGAGTTGTACAGAGATAGCTCCGCGTATTTTTAGATATGTTGAAACGAAGAAGGATGAGAAGCGTATTTTCACGATGGAAGATAATTATACCCTTATTTTCATATTATCAGGGGAGGTGCGTGCCTCTTGTAATGAATTTGTAAATGTCCGTTTTCAGACTGGGGAAATAATGCTTTGTCCTATGAACTCGAGTTGTATTTGGGAAACTATTGATGATGTAAAGAGTATCATTCTCAAAGGAAAGCCGGAATTACCTCCTTGTGATGAGAAATCTTTGAGAGAACGTGCGGATTTGTGGCTCAATGCTGTTTCCACTTTTCAGCCATTGCCCATCAGATCAAGATTGACACATTTCTTGGAAACGGTCAGGATGTATTTGGATGATGGTATTACGTGTCCTTATTTACACAAATCGAAAATGTTGGAGTTGTCTATGATATTTAGAGCGTATTATTCGCCGGAGGAATTAATCAGCTTTTTCTTTCCTGCAGTACGCTATACGCATGAGTTTGAACTTTTTGTGATGAATAATTATTTGAAGATGAAAGGAGTAAAAGAATTTGTAGACTTATCGGGTATGAATCTGAGTACATTCAACCGGAAATTTAAGACTCATTTTAACCAGAGTCCTTATCAATGGCTGATAAAGCAGAAGTCAAAACATATTTATCATGAATTGTCTACTACTAACAAAAGCTTAGCCACCATAGCCCGGGATTTTCATTTTGCAGATGCATCTCATTTCAATCGCTATTGTAAGGCGATGTTTGGTGCTTCTCCCTCAAAGATTCGTGAGAATATACTCAACGGAAAACGTGCATAAATGTGTTTCATTAAAGAGTAACAATATGTATAAAAAAGGAATTTTGATCGTATGTCTGGCAGGAATCTCTTTGGGTGCTATAGCGCAGACGATAGGGGTAAAAACGAATCTGCTTTATGGAGGACTGACATTGACTCCCAACATAAGTGTGGAGATAGGAGTAGGTGAGCAGTCAACCCTTGAATTGGGAGGAGGATATAATCCATGGAATCTCAATGGCAGGACAACTGATAACAAGAAACTGGTCCATTGGCTTGGAGAAGCAGAATATCGCCACTGGATATGTCAGAAGTTTAACGGACATTTTTTAGGTGTACATCTGTTGGGAGCACAATATAATATTTCCGGGGTAAAGTTGCCTTTACTGTTTGGCCGTGAATCAGGTGAATATCGCCATCAGGGTTGGGCTGTTGGCGGAGGAATGTCCTATGGTTATCAGTTTATTCTTGGCAGATATTGGAATCTGGAATTAAATATCGGTGTGGGGTATGCCCGTTTGAAATATGACAAGTATGAATGCCGGACTTGCGGTGAGAAAGTAGGAACTGAAACAAAAGACTATCTGGGTCCTACCAAAGCAGGCATTTCTTTAATATATATCCTTAAATAGAACGAACGATGAAAAAGATATTGTTATTTCTTCTGATAAGTGTCGGAAGTGTATGGGGATTTGCGATACAAGCCAAGAAGTTGGAGGTGAAAGATTTAATGGTACGGAAAAAAGGCGAGATCGTAAACATCGCTTTCAGAATTCCGTCCCGTTCTGTGTATCTGCCATCCAAGAACGATAAATTGATAATAACACCTGTATTGTATAATGGAGAAGATGAACAGCGATTGGAACCGATTGTTTTTGAAACTTGGCGTACACGTATTCTGGAACAGCGCAACGGAATACCCCTGATGAAAAATGCCTATAAAGCTCCGAATAAAGAAGATATATACTATTCCATAGAAATACCATACAAGCCATGGATGAACCTTTCTTCTATCAGGTTGGAACAGTTGCTGTATGGATGTTGCACGGAATATCTACTAACTGAATCTCTGGATCAAACATTCGAATTGGTGGCAGCGGTAACAGTGGAAGAGCCTCCTTTACCTGAAGAGAAAATAGAAGAACCGCCTTTATATTATTATGAGCATGGATCTGCCAATGTAGAGTTTCAACAGGGACGTTTTGTCTTGTTAGAGAATTATCGTAATAACTTGGCAGAACTGGAAAAGATTAAAAACAGCATTGAAAAGGTGAGAAGTGAAAAAGGAGCAGTCATAACTGGGATATGGTTGCGAGGTACCTGTTCGCCGGAAGCTAGCTGGGAGTATAATACCATATTGGCAGCAGAACGTGTGAAAGCCGTGAAGAAGCACATTCATGCCCGGCATGGAGTTGATTTGTTCTTGATAGAAGAAAGTTCGATACCGGAAGATTGGGACCGGTTCAAACAATTAGTTGAAGCATCTGAATTTGTGGGAAAAGAGCAGGTGCTGCGTATTATTGATTCGGATAAGACTCCGGATATGAAAGACATGCAATTATCAAAAATGCCGGTATATGGCTATTTAATGCAACATATTTATCCTCGGCTGAGAAGGGTAGATTATAGAATTCAATACATAATTGGGAAATAAAGTACATAGTTTGCGATGTGTTATACTAGGGAAAGGATATGGGGAAAAACATCGATGTTATTTAAATATTTATTTTTATTACAAATTAATTCAACGAAAATGAAAAAACTTTTTTTGATGGCTTTTACAGCCATAACATTATTCTCATGCTCTAACGAGGGGGACGATTCTGTAGTAGACAATAATGTTTCCACTTTTTCTCTTGCTCTGAAGATAGAGAGAGAAACATTCACTCGTGCGATGCAGACTCCCGGAACAGGAGATCCGGCTGCCATACAATCGATGATTATTGAGGTTTTTGATGCTACTTATTTTAAGATTGCTGCGAAAGCTCTTTCTGCTCAAGAAATAGCAGGTGCAATGGATAATACTGCTGTGTTGGGAGATGCAGGACGAATTGTATTCCCGAATATCAGTTCCCGTGCAGCTTACGTGAAGTTGTGGGCTTTTCAGTCTGATGTAGCCATAGCCAACCTGCCGGTATTGGGTGGAAGTATCAATGATTATCAGATGGCTTTTGATGCTATTCCTTTTTATCCGGTGACCGGAACGATTGGATCGAGCGTTACAGATGCCAATGGCTTTATCTCTATTAATAAAAGCGTAACTCCGGCACCTGGTCCTAATTTGAGCGGAAACAAGATTTGGACGGTAGAAGCTAGTTTGGCTCCTTACTTTGCTCGTTTCGAGATGAAACCCACTTTGCCAACCGGTGGAATCACTGCTGTTACTACTCCTGACCTGAATACGAACGATGCATTCCCTGTAGGAACAACGATTGATATCACAGGTATTTATATGAATAACATACGTGACCAGAAAGGTGGAGCTATAGTAACCAATGCAGGAAACTTTATGTCATGGGGTAGCGGTAACTGGGCAACTGGTCATCCTTACGAAGTTGACGGCGACTGGAGCAATATGTATAATGCTGCCGCTTCTCATGCTACCACTACACCGTTGGATTTCTCCACACTTTCAGATTGTTATAACTTATATGCTCAGGCAGTTTCACCTCATGTTATTGTAAGAGTGATGGTCAATCTGCCGGCTGGTTCTGCAATGGCTAATGCAATGGGTGAGAATTATTATGGTTTTATCACTCTGAAAGACTTTAAAACAACATCAGGTACCCTGCTTTCTAATCTGGGCGTAGAAGCAGCCAAGATATATAAAGTGGCTTTGGATTTAGCGGTGAAACCATCGAACATTGATTCGGAACCGGAAGCAACGGCAGCTGACCTGTATGCAAAAGTAACTATTGTAGAGTGGACGGAAGTTGCACTGACACCGGAACTGTAATTTAATCCAGCAGAGAATGAAGCGATGAGTGATTGGAGACTAAAATTTAATATGAAATTCTTTCTGGCAGCAGTACTCTGCCTGTTTGCCGGATGTACAAGAGAAAATCTGGATGACTGTTTTTCGGGACTTCATTTAAAGTTTGAGTTTACTTTACATGAGTACGGAGGAAATAAGTTTGATAATCATGTACAAGTCGTTCGAGTGTATCTATTTGATTCGGATGGCATACTGCAACAGATAGAAGAAGGCAGAGGGGCTATATTAACTAATAGTTATGTGATGAGAATGAATCTGCTTCCCGGCAAATATACGGTTATAGCCTGGGCGGGGAGCCATGAGGAGTTCAGTAAGTCGTATCGTGAGGGATGTATGGATGGAACGACTATCTCCGGTGATGGAGATAATGTGGCAATTGGAAGAACAACACTAAGTGATTTTAAAATTTCTCTTCATAACAACATTGCTTATGATTATCCTGAAGACATCCTTCCCGTTACTGACGAATTTGATGATCTTTATTACGGTGCTGTAGGAACAAGAACGGCAAAAACTTCCCGTTATCAGCTTGAACAGGTGGAAGTCAAGCCGGGCTTGTTCACAGAACGTACTGTCGAACTGATCCGTAACACGAATCTTATTCACGTTTCTGTCACAGGAATTGACTATTTTCAATCTCCTCCGAATATTTGGGTTTCGGCCCGGAACGGATGTTACCATACCGACAATACAATCGATGAAAATGCGCGATTGTTACGATATCGTCCTTATTATATGAATTTAAACCAGAGTAAGATGGACGTTAGCATCAAATTGATGCGTATGGATCTGCAACAGCATTCCTCCAAGCCGGTTCATTTATTTCTGGAGGACCCTGTTTCGGGCGCTTTGTTCCCGAAACAGGCTATAGATATAATGGCTATTTTGTTGCGGGCACGAAATCCTGAAACGAATGAATATATTTATAAGAGTCAGGAAGACTTTGACCGTATCTATGAGCATCCGGTTCGGATTGAGATATCGGCAGACTTGAATATGAGAGTTTTTGTTCATAATTGGGAGGTCGTGGATTTAATTCCGGCTTTGGAATATTGATTGTAATTTCTTATTTGATTATGAGAAGATGTATACTACTGGCCTTTAACTTGCCTACGGTACTTGCTTTACTACTGATGTTCGTTGGATGTACAAACGAACAGGTGCGGGTGCTGGAGGAAAGTGCCGAACTGACTTTCAAAGTCAATACCAGAACTCTTGTAGGGGAAACCATCAATGGTGTCACCGTCCGATCCGTCAGAATGATAGTTGTCAATACCGGTATTGGCAATAGCGTAGTAATCAATAAACTGGTTGATGGACAGATTTCAGAATCAACGGATTTTATCTGTAACCTGAAGCGTGGCAGTTATAAAATTTGTGTCGTAGCCAATGAGACAGCAACGATGACAGCCGCTCTAACTGTTGCCAACAAACTGTCTGACTTGGATGTGATAAAAGTGATTACTCCGACAACAGAGACTGACCTTGTGTTGTATCAATCGATAGATGTTGAACTCCGCTCATCATCCTCTGATACTGAACAGGGAGAGGTATCGGTAGATGGTGGAGCCAATTGGTTGTCGCCTCCCATTGTAAATGTGGACTTGATAAGGGTTGCTTCCAAAATCTCTCTTGCTATCAGAAAACGGACTGTTGTTGAAGCTGATCTATTCACTATTCAGAAAGTGGAATTGATAAATCTGCCTGCTGACAGCTATTTACTTCCGGGACGTGCTTATGGAGGAATGTTACATTCGAAAACACCATTCAACGGTGCAGAGATTGCATTCTCAACCAATGGTGAGGCAAAATCTATATTCAGTGATTACATCGTTCCTGAATATAGATTAACCACACCTGCTTCTTCCGACAATGCTGCAGCATTGATTATTACTGCCAATTATACGGAGTACGGCAGAACTGCACGTGAGGTTAATTATATCGTGCCGGTTTTGGGAACCAACGCACAAGATTACAGTCTTGCCCGCAATTATCATTATAATATAACAGCTACAATAACCAAACCGGCAGAATCGACTTTCCCTTTAATAGTGGAATATGAAGTTGTAAAATGGCAGCATGCCGGTAATGGTAATTTTGAGACTGGTTCTGTCACTTTTTCGGGACAATGGGAAGCCGATACAAATAAGACTGGAAATTTGATTTCGGTGTCAAACAATACATCGGTCACCTATGAGTTTACACTCAGTTTTCCTCCCGGAGCCAAATGGACAGCCCAGCTGACTAATATTCGTGATTTTGATTTTGACCTAAACAATAATGGAATACGCGAGGGTGTTGCAACGGAAGGCGTTGCCAACAAAATAAAAATCAGACCTCGTACTGCTGTTTCAGCCAATGATGTAACAACAGAATTTTATATCACGGTTTTTAATGGAATTGAAAATATAGAACTAGACTTAACAAATGATGGTAAAACAGGAGAGGGAAATAGATTTATTATTAAACAAAATCCGAACTAATACAATGAAAAGCATATCTTTATTTTGTATCATACTGTGTATAATTCTATTGAGTTCCTGTGTGAAAGAACCGGTGTCCGATGAGCATTCTCTGGAAAAAAACGTTATAACATTTACCCTTTCCAATTCATCGGCACCCACACAGGCAACCAGAGTTACGCGCGCAGCAGATGATATGCTTGATAATGAGAAAGTGATTCATCGCATTGATATATTCTTTTTCGATGTCTCTGGCAGTCATTGTCTTTTTTATCCTGATGCGAGCCAGGTAGCGATTGCGGATAATCGGGTTACGGTCCGAGTACCCGAAAGTGTCATGACCTCCTTCTACGGGATCGGTAACTGCAAGATGTATATGTTGGCTAATTGTCAGTTGTCAAGAGAAATGTTGGCAGGAAAAACACTGGATGAGATCAAGCTGCTTTCAATGGATAACATGGATGAAAAGAAGTTCAATGCATCGACTCCTCCGAGCAACTTCTTGATGGATAGCGAAGAGATAGACGTGATATTCAATGAAAATTCTCCCAATTCTAATTTAGGAAAGATAAGTTTGAAACGTGCGGCAGCCAAGGTAATTGTTGACATCACGAGTGCCAAAATAACGGGATATACGGCTGTAAAAGCCACAGTAATGGTCGTGAATTACTTGGATAAAACCCGGTTGAGTAGTGAGTATTTGTATCCAGCCCGGAACGAAGACTATAAATCGGCAAGCAAAACACTCATTGCCAATAATGATGTGGACAATTCTTTTTCGATAGACACTCAAAATCCTATTTATACTTATGCTACTAATTGGGCAAATGCTCCGGACCGTGAGACATTTCTCCTGATTGCTATAGATTGGCGCAAACAAGAGGGAGGGGAAGTAAGGACATACTATTACCGTATCCCTTTCTCATACATTCGTGCAACGGGAGATGTAGAAGCCAATAAAGAGCAGATCAGACGTAACTATGTCTATCAGTTTGCAGTCAATGTGAGTCGTTTGGGTGGTCTTGATCCCGCCGATGCAGTAGATCTTTCCGCCAATTTTGAATTGCTGGACTGGACAACCAAAGAAGTCGAGGTTTCGATTCTCGGATTTCATTTTCTATTTGTGTACAACCCTCATGTAGAGATTCACAACCGTCATTCAAATGTCTGGGAATTCAGATCCTCCAAACAACCGGTTACAATAACGATTAACAGTGTATATAGCAATGAGTATGATTCCAACGGAGGCATTAATCAAAGAGACTACACCGCCGGTAATCCGCAATATCCAAAGGTGACGCAATGGAAAGACGCGAGCAGGACTTATTTCACTTTTGAATCAATGGTTCCTATAAACTACGTACCATTGTATATGAAAGCAACGGTCACAAATGGTACAGGACTGTCTGCCGACGTAACGCTTACAATTTACCCTAAAATATATGTAACTGCCTCATATTCTTATGGCGGGTACTCAAACCAGACAGCGAATAACCCTGACGATAAAGGGATTATTCCATCAAATGCCGCTTCAGCATTACTTGACGGGCAGACGATTTGGTTGGCAGGTTCTTATAACACCCCGACCGGAGTGAATAAGGATGCGGGAAATAATACTCCCAATGGCAGTCCGAAAGATACGCCTCCTCAAAAAAACTTTAACTTCTTTACTGTACATGTTACTTCGCTTGATATAGAAGATGAGAATGCAGGCATGAGAGTCGGTGATCCTACACAATCAATGTCTCATCTTGGTGCTACGGCGGGTATAGAGGGAAGAGAAACGATAAAACTGACCATACCTTGGGACATTACATACTTCCGTACACAACAGGATGTGGAGAGTAACAATATTGTATCACCGCAGTTTGTGATCGCTTCTCAACGGGGAATTACAGCAACTGATAAATCCTGGGAAGTAGCACAACAACGATGTGCCACTTATCGGGAGTCGCAGTATGCTGCCGGAACGTGGCGTATGCCGACACTTGCCGAGTTGAAGCTTGTGCGCAGGATGCAGCTCGATCCCAATAGTGCGATTAAGGAGTTGTTTCAATCTACAAACGCCAGTGGCTGGTGGACAGCACAATACGGGTATGCAGTGATGTTGGGACAATCAGATGATGCTCTCGCTATCCTCAATGACCCCTTAAAAAATCATTCAGTGCGTTGTATTCGCGATTTATGGAGAGATTAATAGGAAAGAAAAATGAAAAATAGCATTATCATATTTATATTTTCTGCGCTTATATTATCCGGATGTCAGCAATTCGATACCGATACATCTTTCAATGATAGTTATGCGCAACTTGTTGTCAGTTTGGATATTCCAGCACCATCAGTAGCTAAAACAAGGGCAAACATCACCGATGAGCTAACCTCTTTGTATGTATTGGTGTTTGATAAGAACGGATTATATCTCTCCAAGTATAAAGGGGAAATAGTCTCAAGTACGGCAACAACTGCAAATTATAAATTCGGAAGTATGCCTACTACCAAAGAGGGAGAACTGCTCATTCTTCACTTCGTAGCTAATTATGACTGGGCTCTATTTTCAGATGCGGCGAATGTGGGGAAAGGCGAGGCCGAAGTGATGAACAAACTTACCGTAACAGATGGCACGGTAGCTTATTGGCAACGGGTTGAGTTGCCTGGTGGAATCGTTGGAACGAAGAATACCACTATAACGCTGACAGATGACGTGAGTCTGTTGAGAAATATAGCAAAGGTTACTGTAAAGAATCTGACCAATGAGCGTGTAACTAGCAGTTATCTGACTGATGTCTCCTTTGCAATAGGCGGTTATGTGGACCGGGGAACCGTTGCACCCTACTCGGCTTCATCCCGGCGTTTTACAAAAGGTGCCATAACAGAGGCATTGGATGGTACTATTATTCCTGTTTCTGACGATGAAAGTGAATTCGTAAGTGCACAGAACGGTTCCGGAGGCAATCAGTCCGAAGCTAAATATATCTATGAACGGAAAAACTCTACAGCGCGTAATCAAACATATATGATTATAAAAGCCTATTTTCAAAATACTTCGGAACCGGCCAATGCCACACGTCCGTCCTATTATAAAATAGACTTTGTAGGCAGTCGCACGGCGACGGAACTACTGGATATTGAACGGAACTATCACTATATCATGCAGATAAACGATGTTGCAATGGAAGGATATTCAACGTTGCAGGAGGCGGTTGATAATCCGGCGTTGAATAATATCAATGCGGCTGTCCTGGTTGCTGAATATACAACTATATCCGATGGGACTCATGTGCTTCAAATAGAGAAAGCTGCCTATTTGTTTGTGAATTCAAATCAGGATTTTCAGATAAAGTACTCTTACTATGACATCAAGACTGGTGTGGTCGATAATAGCAAAGTGACAGTTACACTAGTGCAGGATGAAGCGATGAAAGTTGTGAACGGAGGAGTATTTACTAACGTGAATGGTGTGATATCGGCCCGGACAGCGGATATCCCGACCAATAATAACATTTACCAGGCTACGTTTATTATATCAGCATTGCCTCCTGGTGAGTTATCCCGCAAGATTACTGTTCGCCTGAGGAAACCGATGGACTTTCTTAAAGTATCGACTACCCCCAATGACGGTAATAGTCCGACAAACTGTGTAGTGGCCAATCAAGTGGGGCAGCCTGTTACCATAACCTTTTGTTTTCCGCCCGATATTTCTCCAGACATATTCCCTTTGCCGGTCTATGTATATTCTAAAAAACTGTCACCCGATCCCACCAAAATGGGAGTTAATCCTCTTTCGGTAGATCCATTACCCAACGGTACCTTCCGTTATGTTTATATGGCGCCGTATTTGGGTAATGATGCGAATGACAGACCTCATACGCATACCATATACCTTGTCAGCTCCACCCCCTCTTCCAATGAAGAAATGATTCTTGCTTCGGAATATTTTAATAATGTGCCGATGCAACTTCGTTCTGTCAATATTCCGCCTTTGAATAATATCAAGTTCAATCCGAATCCGGTATTGAAGCTCAAAGACCAGCCGGTAGATCTGACATTTGATATTCCTGTGGTATCGGATCAAACGTTACCATATAGAATACGCATACACACTGATTATCTGGAATATGTTTCAACGACAACCGGGGTGAAATGCGAGTGGGACGAAGAGCTCGGACTCTATGTTTACGAAACGAATACGACAGATAATCAAAAGATTTCATTTAAAGTAAAACAGATTGAGAGTAGCGAGTATGTGCGTATAGACGGTGATCGTTTTACCTCGTACACTATTAGAAGAATGACTGCTATGGGTGAGTTTAAAAATGTTCTCGTTGATGTGACGGGAAATACAAGTGGTAGCCGGATCAATTTTAATTTTTCGTTCAATGAGGCGGGTGATATTTACGCTGCCCCCGGAGCTTATGTCTATTTTACTACTCAATATCTCTTGCCAGCTTTGGGAAGCGGTATCGAGACGACCGGAAAGACCAACGAATACCGAATGCCAATATCGTCTGTGGGAACGCATACGGCAAGTTTTGTTTTGAAAGAAGATATGATTTTGGGAGGGATTGAAAATGTAAAAATGTCTTCTTCCACGTTCAATGATTATTATGCAGAGGTGAATATATTCCAGACTCATATTTTTGGAAGCAGAATAAGTGGTTATTCGAATCGTCCCGTATTATATTCTGAATATTATGCGACCCCGGTTTCATTAAGCGGACGTGATGGGATGAATACTCAACTTCATTTTTATATTCCTGGCGGAGCTGCATCTGAAAAGAATCCGCTTTGGGTTTATTTTAAATGTACCAGTAGAATAACACTGTTCAATAATACACATACCGGTATAGCAGAAGTGTCTCCGGCCGGAAGTTCATCGTCCGGAAATGAATTCTGGTTGAAAATAACGGCATCGGGAGATAAAATCGTATCTTTTGTACCTGATTCGAATAGTGAAACCGGTACAATGACATTGATGTCTGTGTCGGGGGCAGGAGCGAAAACCTCAAACAGCAGGTTCATAACAGCCACAGGCTTTGAAAATAAATAGGAGAGACTTAACCGTATGGCATTCATTCGAAAGAATGAGTATCATACGGGTCTCTTTTAAAGTCCTTTCCGATATTGCAGTGGAGTGATGCTTGTGCGTCTCTTGAAGAATTTACAAAAAGCCGAGGCATCTGAAAAATGCAATTCGTCGGTAATCTCTTCTATGGAATGGTTACTCTGATTGAGCAGGATACAGGCTTCGCAATAAAGCAGATCGTATATAAGTTCGGAAACGGTATGTCCGGTCAATCGTTTGATGACCCAGTTCAGGTGGTGGGAGGTGAGCGATAGCCGACTGGCATAGAAAGCAGTTTCGTGTTCCTCCTTATAATGTGTCTTTAATAATTTCACGAAAGACTGAAGGATCTGCTCCGAACGATTCAAGTCAACTGAAGAGGGAGTTAATGCAAAGTGGCAGTCACCGATGTGTATCCAATCGAGCAAAAAGGCGATAAAGGCATTCTGAATAGTTTCAGTTTGCAGATGATGTTCTTTTTGTCCGATTCGTTTTTGGATATGCTCGATGTTGTGGTGCAAAACTTTGCTTTCATCATCATTCAGATGCAAGACAGGATTGATATACAGTTTCAGACTGCGGTTCAATTGCTTGAAAACTTTCTCCATGGAGGGAGTCACTTCCAGGATGGACTTCCGGACCAATAAGACAGTCATGCAGAAGTTCTCTCCGACGGTGACTAACTGGAGAACATGAATAGGAGATATAACGATAAAACTATTTTTCACCAGATGATAAGGCTTATAGTTAATCATCACCTGTGCCTCTCCCTGTTCCACCAGCAAGTAGATATATGAGTTATTATTGATTGCTATATTATCATATTCGGTATATCCGTTCGTAGGGCTGGGATGCCAGACAGTGAGCGAATAAGTACGGAGCTCCTCCAGTTCCTTTTCGCCCAATAACTTCTGTATATTTAATAAGTTCTTTTTCATATCCGTATATTTCAGAGTACAAAGATAGTAAATCTTCATTTAAAACCATTTTTGGCAAATATTGAACTCTAACGATACGATGGAATGCCGCTACCTTTGTGCGCCAAATAACAAAGGATAAGTTTATGATAAGATTTCTCTGTTTTTTCATTCTTATTTCATCTTCTGTCATGAATCTGCGGGCACAGGAAAGCGGATGTACAAGGAACAGACGGAACTGATACAGGATCAACTGGATACGGAACTGTATACCGCCCGTACTAAACTGGAAGAAGCACTTGATGAACTGGCTATTCGCCGTGATTACAAGATACTGGCCTCCGAATTGTATGAAGTGGTATACGAACGCTATTCCAACGGAATGGCTATTGTAACAGAAATGATGGATGCCGGAAATGAGTTATTATCTGCCGATATTGAATATCTGAATATGCAGATTGAAACATACCGTTATTACTATATGCTTAGAAAGATAGCCGGAACACTGTGATAAACAAACGATTGATACATGAATAAACGTTCACCGATAATGGAAAAAGCACATTTAAGAAAAAAGAAAATAAACCGCTTGGTACGAGTCTTCACAGTCATCCTGCTTGTTGGAATAGGATATTATACCGCATTCCGCATGCTTCATTGGGGAAATGTGGAATTTACGGAGAATGCACAGGTTAAACAGTTGGTAGTCCCTGTGAACAATCGTATTCAGGGATATATCAGAGAAATCACGTTCAATGAGTATCAACCGGTATGCAAAGGCGATACCTTGATTATCATTGAGGATGAGCAATACAGACTGCAATTAAGCGAGGCCGAGGTGCAATACCAGCAAGCACTGACCGAACAGACAGAAATAGAGTTGGCACTCATGTCGGCTGTGAATGACATCAACGTTGCCGAATCGAATATTGAGAAAGCGAAGATTGAAAAAGAGAATTCCTTTACCACCTATTCAAGATATCAGAGACTCTTGGAAAAAGAGGCCGTCACACGCGAACTGTTCGACCATGCCCGTACCGATTACGATGTGAAAAAGACCCAATATGAGACATTACTCAAAGGACAGAAAAATGTCATATTGAAGAAGAAACAACAGGAACAGAAACTCAAACAGGTAGAGGCGCAAATCCGACTGGCGGAGTTGAAAAGAGAGACGGCATCGTTACATCTCTCTTATACGGTAGTTACCGCACCTTGTGACGGAGTGATCGGCAGGAAAAATATTCAGGTAGGCCAACTTGTTCAGAACGGGCAGACATTGGTTGATATTGTCGATAGCCGGGAGAAATGGATTACGGCAAATTTCCGGGAATCGCAGATTGCGCATATCCGCGAGGGGCAGAAAGTGGAGATTAAAGCAGATGCCTACCCCGGCGAAAGTTTTATGGGGATAGTGCAATCTCTGTCCGATGCGACAGGAGCGGCGTTTTCGCTGATTCCGCAGGATAATGCTACCGGAAATTTCGTGAAAGTGGAGCAACGGATACCTGTGCGCATCGAGTTTGATGCACAAACCTCGCAGGAATGTCTGAAACGGTTGAGAGCCGGAATGAATGTAGAATGTCTGATACGCTATTAATTCATGAAAGCAATGACCGGACATCGCATCCGTTGTTTTAGAAATTTCGTTCCCGATCCTGTCCGTTTCTGGATAATGATTGTCATCTCATTGATTTATCTGTTGTCGGGTGCTGCTCACATGGCTTCGATGAGTTATCAGGTCAATGGGTTGTCCCTGTTGCAGGAGGATACAATCATGATCGGATATATGGCTTTCATTGGGATGAATGTCAGCTTTCCGATGCTTTTCCGGCTACGCTTCAGGTTTACCACCCGTTCCATATTGCTTGTCTCTACGGTGGTCATCATCTGCTGTCATGTAGCGATATTGGAGACGGCTAATGTCTGGATACTCTGTATCATAAACTTCATAGCCGGCTTTTTCAGGATGCTGGCTGTTTTCGAAGCGATGGTCTGCATCCAACTGATTCTCACGCCTACCCGCAATTATGCGGTGTTCTATTCCGTTGTTTTTCTAACTGTACAGGGAAGTTCGCAACTCTTTTCACCGATTGTTGCTGATATCATTCACGCTTATTCCTTGCACTATCTGCATTATCTTATCATCCTATTGCTGTTTTTTACTTTCTTGGTGGTAGCTTTCCTCATCCGTCATTACCGGGAGGATAAGCGGATACCGCTATATGGTATTGATTGGAATGGGTTCGTATTATGGAGTATTATTCTGTCATTGATCCTGTTTATCATTACTTATGGGAAATATTATGAATGGCTGGCATCTTCTCAAATACGGATAGCTTTGGTCGTGCTGGTGATAGCCGGAGGACTTCAATATCTCAATATAAAGACCGTTAAACGTCCTTATATCAGTCCGGCGGCATGGCGTTATCCGAATTTGTGGAAAATCCTGTTACTGTTTGGCGTTATCTATATCCTGCAAGCTGCACCGGGATTGTTGCAGAATCCTTATATGGCAGGCATTCTTCATTTTGACCAACAGAATATAGCATATCTCAATTACTATTCGCTGGCGGGAATGTGCTTGAGTGCCGTTATCTGTTATTACTATTTCAGGAACCGGAAAGGGCTTCGCCCGTTTATTATCGGCGGATATGGTCTGTTCATTCTCTACCTGCTACTGATGTATTTCTACATCAATCCCGAATGTAATATCGAACGTTTTTATTTTCCGTCATTGATTCGTGGATTCGGGCTATTATGGCTATATATTATCCTGACTCTTTATATTTCCTACGTAGTTCCGTTCATGCATAATTTTCAGTCTTTATGCATTATCGGATTCATGCGTATGTCGCTGGGAACGCCATTGGGAATGTCCGTTATCGACAATCTGATGCTCTATTTCACACGTAAGAATACAATGCTTCTCTCATCGGAAGTAGATGCATTGAAAATACAGACTTCTGAATATTCACTGATAGGACTGCAAGAACGAATCACGAGGCAAGTCTCCATGTTGTCCATCAGAGAAATGTATGGCTATTTAATCATAGCCTCCCTTATTCTGTTGATTGTTCTGTTGTTCGAGAAGAAAGTAAAATTGCGTAAGTTCAGTTTTTCTTTCCCCAATATGTCGAGCATCCGCTATATGATTCGGAGAGGGATGAAGAATACTAATTAATGCTGCTCTTCTACCTTTATCATATCAATAGCTTCTGTCTTGGAATCGTAGAATAAGATACCCTCCGTTCTATCGTCCAACTGTGCCATTAATTCTCCTTTCGAATTCCAGACAGATGATTTTCCGGCACATTCATATCCTCCTGATTCTCCGATATAATTCGACATGAAAGTCGTCATCCCGTTGGTGGAGGCTATTCTTGAAAGTTTTTCTATATCGGCATCCACCCCATTGATGGGGTTTAGAACACTTGCCATGTAGGCTGTTGCATTCATTTGGCGTGCATAGCCTGCATGCTCGCTGTTGGATAACTCGTAGCATATAGCGGGTGCAATCCTATTCTCTTCATCGTAGGGAATGATGCAGGGAGTATGTCCGGCTGTAAATATACCTTCTTCGGAGGGGTATAAGTACTGCTTTGAATAAGTGACTCTTTCCCTGTTGGGGTGAAAGATAATCATGCTGATAAATAAATCATCATTATTTATGGTGGGAGCTCCGACACATAGAATGATATTATATTGGTTGCTAATCTCTTGCAAAGGAGTCAGGCGGCTGTCATCGGAATGTATGGCTAAACTTCTGGCCAGTTCAGGCTCATAACCCGTCAGAGACAGTTCCGGAAACATCAATAAGTCCGGTTGCTTTTCTAGGGCATTGTTTATGAACTTCAGATGTTTATCCAGATTTCTTTCAATATCCCCTTTCAGAGGCTTTATTTGTGCAATACCAATTTTCATATCTTCGTAAATGTAGTTGTTTTAAAAGGCAAACAGTGCATCTTTTTTAATCAGCTTTTTCAGAGCATCCGTTTCAGCTTTGCCCTGATCCGGCTCAAACTTACCGGAGTTATTCCCAGATAAGAAGCAAGACATTCCAACGGCATTCTCTGCAATAACTCCGGATTGTTTTGGATCAGCTTCATATACCGTTCAGACGCATTGGTGAATAATAGGGAAATAAGCCTTTCTTCCGTTTGCATGAATTCGGATTCGGCAAACTTACGTCCCCAGTTGGCGATATGAATGTCTTCCTTGAATAATTCCTGTAAGTCTTTACGCTTCAGTAAATACAACTCCGACTCCTCCATCAACTCCATCGACTCATATCCCTGCTGGTTATCCACATAACTTTTCAGCGAGACAATGGCAGAACCCTCTTTCCCGATCCAGAATGTAACTTCTTTCCCATCCACAGGAATATAAGCTCTGACAATCCCTTTCTCGATAAAAAAGATATTTGTTTCAGTTTTACCGGCCTCCAGTATATGATACCCTTTGGGATATGTCACTTTAGACAGATGCTTTGTCAATTTATCCATCGAAGCCTCCGGTATCGGGTATATCTTATTTATAATCTCGTGTATATCCATATAACATGAGTCATTTTCTGCAAAAATACAAAAAGTTAGATTAGGAAAGAGGAATTGTTCATACTCTTATGCAGTCATTTCTTATCAAATGTAAAGTGAAAGCTCCGGCCGTCTGCCTAATTTTGCAGTCTGATTTTAAAATAGAAAGATATGAATTGGATAATATTGATTATTGCCGGACTCTTTGAAGTCGGCTTCACCTTTTGTCTGGGTAAGATAAAAGGAGCAACGGGCACTGACTTTTATTTGTGGGGAACAGGATTTGTGATATCTGTAACGTTGAGCATGTACCTTCTGGCAAAAGCTACCCAAACATTGCCCATCGGTACTGCATATCCTATCTGGACCGGAATAGGAGCAGTAGGTACCGTATTGGTCGGCATTCTGTTCTTCCATGAACCGGCCACTTTAGGACGCCTGTTCTTTATGACAACTCTGATACTTTCAATCATAGGATTGAAACTGATCTGAATCTCATCATCCGAATTCAGGGCGACACTCCTCTGTCTTCCTATTCATAGTAGTTCTGCTGCATATATCTTAATGCTTTTGAGACCATCTATGACGTCGGAGGCTTTCATGTCCTGACATTCTATTCGCAGGATCTTCTCCCAATCTTCCAAATCAACGTTCCATGCGTTGATTTGGGAGTATCCTTTAAAAAGTTTCTTGATGCGCTTTATATCCTGCCCGTTAACGGCTGAAGTGCGGAAGATTAAAATTTCTGTTTCCATATATAGAATCTAATGTGTTGGATTTCAAAAAGCTTCCGCAAACTGGAATACGAATCCGGCAGTGTCTTTTCCGAAACCGTAATCGATGCGTATATTGACATGATGCTTGAATTCTACTCTCAAGCCCAAACCATAGTTTGGCAGGACGTGATTGAACTGCAATTTATTGAACGACGGAAACACCGTTCCTCCGCCTACCCATGCTACACAGCCCAGACGACTGTAAATGTGCTGCCTTAATTCCAATTGTGCAGTAATTTGGTTGCAGTCGATATACCGTCCTCCGTAATAGCCACGCATACGGTCAGACCCGCTTCCGAGTTCTTCGCGCAACGTCCAGGGAATTTCTTTATTATTAAACTGTCCGTACAAGTCCATGGCAAGCACTCCTCCCGGCCATATTCGCTGATATGCATCGAAAATGGCAGTCGTACTGAATAAAGTACGGTTGTAATTGCTGGCTACTTTCGGGTAAACCACCTCCCTTAGCATCAGGTAGACACCACGTTTGGGATTTAGTATGAAATCTCTCGTGTCATACTGAATGGAAGCTCCCACACCGGCAAAGAAATAAGAATCTTTTTGTCCATCCAGATAAGCCGGATTGCTCATTTTCGACATATCTGCATATTTAATGTTGAGAGCCGCACCAACGTGAAAGGCATGGGTGAATTTATACACATAATCCGACTCCCAGTTCACTTCCCTGCGGGTAGAGGCCGAAATCGGATTCATGGCACATCCCTCGTAAGAGATACCCCAGAAGTCGAGATTCTTGTTCAGGAACTGGAGGCGGTATGACAAGCGGGTCTTGTTGTTCTTAAAATGATTGTTTCCTTTTACGGTGATGCCATAGAAACCTTTCACGGTAACGCTTCCCGATAGAGATATGTCCGATGGCTGCATGATAGAGTCGTTACGGTCCAGACGGTAAAGTGCCGTAGCTGCACCTCCCACACCGAAACTGCCTTCGCGTGTGTAACAGGGGGCTACGATGAAACTCATATCCAGTTTCTTTTCGTGTGTGCGGTCAATATTGCCATGAATAAGACTGTTCCACCATTCTTTCAGATGAGAATTCTTTTCTTCGGTTGGTTGGGCATACGAACAGGTAGTCGTGGTCAGGATAAAAACGGTTGTGATTAAAAATCTTGTTTGCATAATTATAATGAGGTGTGATTGAATTTAAATAATAACTTATCTGCCGAAACGATAGGCAACTCCTAAACTGAAAGCTTGCGGATGAAACCGGGCTGTACCGCTGTTGGCATCCAGTAAGTTGGATACACTCACCTTGTAGCTGATATTGACTTGAAGCCCGAATGCAAACTCATAACCGGCCATTACGCCAAATCCGGTATTGGAGTCTTTTATTGCAGGCAGGTCTTCCTGTGAAGCCCGTTCGTAAAGGTCATTCCTCGTACCTCCTTTTTTGAATTTCGCACTCAAGCCGAATTCCGTGTATGGACCTACGCCCAAATGAATACGCTGTCCTTTCTCCATCTGCCAATGATACATAACATAGATGGGAACTTCCATACCCCAGTACTGAAATTGTCCATGTTCGGTGTTGCTCCATTCAAAATCGGACTCTTTGTAGTGAAACAGAAGTTCTCCCTGAATGGAGAAGTTTTTCATAATACCTAAATTGATGAAACCTCCGCTTGTGATGCCCGGTTGCAGGCTGCTCTTGCCACCCGTGATGCCCGAATGGAGAAAGTTGGAATAATTAGCTTCCAGTTTGACTCCACCGGATACGGTCAGTTTTTTGTCCGGGTTGTCCTGATGAGTATCTGTTGCGTGTCTGGTCACTTCTGTTTGTTGTGCTCTGGCAGATAATAAGCCTAAACCGATGAATAAGAGAACAGTAAAAGTAAATTTTTTCATGTCTTTTTAATTGAATGTTTTTTGATTGATAAAACTTGCGCAAAAGTAGGGGAGGTGTCGCTGTGGGAAAAGGTCTTTAAGATGGAATATTGGACGAAAACTCCTTTCTGTTTTGAATATAGGCCATAAACGCTTATTTTTGTTGTCAAAAACACAGATATGAAGAACATATTAGCATTGAACTGGCGTTCCAAACTAAAAGAAATGGAGAATGTGAGTTTCTTGGATGATGATTATTATATTTATAAGAATGCGTCTATCCATCCGCATATCGGTCCTTTTAAAATGGATATGACTATTTGCAGCATTTGTTTGCAGGGAGAATCAAGAGGACGGATTGACATGATCCCCTTTGAAATCAAATCTCCAGCCATTTCTATCGTTTTGCCGGGGCAGATATTAGAGCATGAGTATTGTTCGGGAGATTTTGAGGCAATCTATATACTGATGTCTGAAAAGTTTGATGACAGTCTGCACCTGCCGGAGCGATTCTCAACTTTCCTGTCCGTTCATAATAATCCTGTTATATCGTTGGTTCCTAGACAGCTGGATGCTTTGTTGACCTATTGCAAGATGGTGCAGAGTGTGATTCAGGCGACGAATAATCCTAATCGCATGGAGATTGTACGACACCTCACCATTGCTTTTTTCTATGGACTGGGATATTACTTCCATAAACAAACCGATGATTCCAGGGAAACCCGGAATGAAATACTGATGCGGAATTTCCTGAAACAGCTACAGACACACCATAAACAGGAAAGAAAACTGGAGTTTTATGCCGACAAACTTTGTCTGAGTGCTAAATATCTTTCACAGACCATCAAGAATAGTAGTGGAAAGACAGCCGGAGAATGGATTGACGAATATGTGATGCTCGAAGCCAAAGCCTTGTTGAAATCTACCAATATGACTATTCAGCAAATCAGTGATGAGCTGAATTTTCCGTCTCAATCTTTCTTCGGAAAGTTTTTTAAAAGACTTGCAGGGCTTTCTCCAAAGGCATATCGGGAACAAAAATAAGATGATTATCGGTTGTTCCTTCCTGAATACTATCATAAGTCTGCGAATACTAACCCTTTGGAGGAAAGTGAGTTTTAATAGGAAATATTCCGGTTTATAGAATAAATTTATATATTTGCAGAATATATGGGCGTATCTCGCCGACAACTAAACTATTATTCTATTCACTATTTATTGATTTAAAATGAAAACTACTGATTCCGAACCTCAAGGAGTCGGTATGGAACTGGAGCAGTACCGTACTCGGCTCGAGCAAATGGTCGAAGAGAAATCTAAGGACCTGATTGCCATTCAGGAAAATCTGGAAGCAACCAATCGGCGGCAAGCGTTGTTTATCAAGGTACTGCAAATTCTGCAACTGGAACCGGACATACCTACAGCCATGAATATGGCACTTGCCGAAATCGGCCGTTATACCGGCGTTGACCGTTTGGCCACATGGGAAAATCACCTCGACGGAGTTACGTATGGCTGTACCAATGAATGGTGTAACGAGGGTATTGAGCCTGCCATAGATTACCTGCGGAGTATGACCATTGAAGCGGGAAAACCCTGGTTCGATATGCTCGAAGAAAATCATATCATCTGCACGTCCGATATCTATTCACTCGATCCTTTTATAACTCAAATGCTCGAAGTGCAGGGGGTGAAAGCCATCGCTGTCTTTCCTCTGTCGCAGTTGGGCGTGCATTTCGGTTTTCTTTCGTTTAATTTTTGCTGGAAGAAACAATGGGATAAAAAGGATGTGGAACTGATGAGCCAAATTTCGCAGATTGTGTCTACCGCAACCAAACGCTGGCAGGTTGAAATATCCCTGCAACAATCGCAGCGAACCATGCAAAAGGTACTGGATAACATCAATGCTAATATTTTTGTTAGCGATTATGACTCTCTGGAGGTGCTTTTTGCAAACAAACCTTTCAGGGAAGAAGCCGGAAGCGTGCCAGAGAGGGCGACGTGCTGGAAAATGCTGAATGCGGGATTGGGTGGAGCATGTACACATTGCCCGAAACCGCAATTGCTTGATGCCAACCGTAAACTCACAGGTGTTCATTTCTGGGAAGATTATAATCCTGTAACCGAACGCTGGTACACCATCCAGAGTATGGCGATTAATTGGCTCGACGGACGGTGGGCTATCATGGAATTGGCTACGGACATCACTACCCGCAAGCAAGTGGAACTGGAATTGATTGAGGCGAAAGAGAATGCCGAAGAATCCGACAGGCTCAAATCGGCATTCCTTGCCAATATGAGTCACGAAATACGTACTCCTCTCAACGCTATCGTAGGTTTTTCGAGTCTGCTTGCCGAAACAGATGAGATAGAACTGCGTCAAGCATATATGTCGCTGGTGCAGGAGAACAACGAGCTGCTGCTCAATCTAATTTCCGACATTCTGGATATTTCCAAGATTGAGGCCGGCACGATAGAACTTACTACCGGATGGGTGGATGTACCTCAACTTTGCCGGGAAGTGATTGCTACTTTCTCGCATAAGAAACATGATGGAGCAGTAGAACTGCGTTTTGACGAAAGTTCACCGCAGATTGTGATTGACGCCGACAAGAACCGGATTATGCAGGTACTCTCTAATTTCATGACCAACGCTTTGAAATTCACCACCAAAGGATCGATCACCCTTTCCTATACGTTGAATGATGACGGCCAGGTGCGTTTCTGTGTGACAGATACGGGTAAGGGTATCCTTGCTGAACAGTGTCATGATATTTTCAATCGTTTTGTGAAACTGGACTCTTTTGTGCAGGGAGCCGGTCTCGGATTGTCGATATGCCAGAGTCTGGTGGAACGGATGGGTGGAAAGATCGGAGTAGAATCCTGTGTGGGAAAGGGCTCATGTTTCTGGTTTACACATCCATTTACGTCTGCCACCCAATCCGCCTCAACCCTTGTAACAGAGAACGATATGCTTGCGACTCTCCAAAAGAAGACTGTTTCGAGAAATTATAAACCTCTGATTCTGGTAGCCGAAGATATAGATAGTAATTACTTACTGATTGAGGCACTGCTCAAGAAAGACTATCGTCTGGTGAGGGCGCACAACGGCAGTGAGGCCATAGAGCTTTTTAATGCCGAAACTCCCGATCTCATCCTTATGGATATGAAAATGCCGGGTATAAGCGGAATAGATACGACCACCCTGTTGAGGAAAACCGGAACGCAGGTTCCCATTGTTGCGCTTACGGCATTTGCTTATGCCGACGACAAATCACTGGCTTTCGATGGGGGATGCAATGATTTCCTGACGAAACCGGTTTCGCCACCCGAACTGCGCAGGGTGGTCAGTAAGTGGACAGTGAAGTAAATAGCCAGTTCTGATATGCTGTTGAGATGAATCGGAGAGAATAGTTCAGGATATGTTTGCTTGTTAATCTATAATACAAATGCCGTATCTGCAAACTAAAAGAACTTGTATTTTATATATTGAGTTTTTAGTGAAAAATATATGAATAATGAAGAAGATGACAAATAACTTATTATTCATTATGACACTCTCTTTCAGCTCACGTCATTCTTTTCAAATAAATGTTGGTGACGTTTTTACCCTCACACCCTCACCCTTTGCCTTAATCCCTTTATTCATCGGTGTTACAGGTGTGAGGGTAAGGGTGAGAGTAGGTGAGGGTAACTTTTTACTCTCACCCTGATTCGTCCTGATTTGGGTTGACTAATCTTATTCCGTTTTTACACTAATCTATTCATTATTACCGTAATAACCGCTTTCTGGTACGTAAATTGGTTGCATCGCTCCACCCATATTTTTCAATTTACCTTCATCGCGCAGACGCCGGATATGTCGCATGGCTGTGCTTCTTGCCATTCCACAAAGATATTGGAAGTCATATCTCCGCATAAATGGGTGAGTCCGGAAGTACTTTGTCAGTTGCAGGTCAATTTCCTCGTTCGTTAGTTGGGTGAAATCCAGTCCCCCTTTGAGGCTTTTCACTTTAAGCACGCCAAATTCGTTTTTCAATGTTTGGTCGGCACGAAACTGGATAGCTTTCAGTTTCACTTTAGTTGCTTTCCGTTTGGTACCTATCGTCACAGGTTCCGTGGTGGTCAGGCAAGGATGGAAATAGCCGATGCCGTCCAGATGTACTTGGCGTCCCTCCGCCAATTCCTGTCCCATGATGTGCGAAAGAGCGTCGAGCACGGCAGAGACATCTGTTTCCGTCAGTGAGCAACGTTCCTGAATACGCCGGCGCAGTACGTCGGTCCCTGTGGAACCGTTGTATTTGATGCGCGGATGCAGGGTATTTTCATTTTCTCCCTGCTGTTTGTCTGAAGGCTTCGGGTCTTCATACCAATCGAATAATATTGCCATAGCTTTATATTTGTTTTAAATGAACTGTTCTTATTATGTATTCTCTTAAGTAGTAATACGTTAGCGCTTCATGTTTCTTTTGTTAAGCTCTAATGCTTTGCAAGGGCTCACCCATGTGAACAAAGCTGTTTACGTCTGTGGACGTTTTTGTTTACAAATGATAGCCTGTTTGTTCACATGGGTGAGCCCTTGACAACTACTAAGCAAAGATACATAAATAATGAGGAAAATGCAAATGAAATACGGGTATTTATCAGATAGAATGCTTGCTTTCCGGAAGATAAAAGCGTACCTTTACAGGAATTAAATATGTAGATGTAATTGTAGAAAAAATAGACAAAAATAGGATGAAAATTACTTTAATCAGACAAGACAACGGGAGCGGAAAAGAGACTCTTAGCATTTGTGAGGCAGGCACATTATTCGACAAAATGAAAACTGAAACCAAAGCGGGGCATATCACGGCTTTGCGGGAAATTATACCGTTACTGGAAGGTACGTATGCCCGGTACGAACATATAGATAAGTTGCCATACATTTATTCTGCTGTGGAATATACCCGGACCAAAGAGGGTGAACGGAAGATGAAGCAGTATAACGGTTTGGTACAGTTGGAAGTGAACCGGTTGGCCGGTGGGTCGGAAGCGGAATTTGTGAAACGGCAAGCGGCACTTCTGCCACAGACTTTTGCTGCTTTTTGTGGTTCCAGCGGTCGTAGTGTGAAGATATGGGTTCGTTTTGCCTTGCCGGACGATGGAGGGTTGCCATCTGAAGAGGCGGAGGCGGAACTGTTTCATGTTCATGCTTATCGGCTGGCTGTGAAATGTTATCAGCCTATGTTGCCTTTCGATATCGATTTGAAGGAACCTGTGTTGACACAGAAATGTCGTATGACGTTGGATGAGGCTCCTTATTATAATCCGGATGCAGTGCCGTTTTGTTTGGAACAGCCGCTTACGATGCCGGGAGAAGAGACTTTCCGCCAGCGGAAGCAGGAGGAGAAAAATCCGTTATTGCGATTGCAACCGGGATATGAGTCGGCACAAACGTTCACGAAGATTTATGAAGCGGCATTGAACAGGGCACTTCAGGAAATGGAGAACTGGAAACGTGGGGACGACTTGCAGTCTTTGCTGGTCCGCCTTGCCGAGCATTGTTTCAAAGCGGGTATCCCCGAAGAGGAGGCGATACGGCAGACGATGATTCATTATTATCGCGAGGAGGAAGAACAGGTGATTCGTTCGATACTCCATAATCTTTATCAGGAATGTAAGGGATTCGGCAAGAAAAGCAGCATCAGCAAAGAGCAGGAGACGGCTTTTCTGTTGGAAGAGTTTATGAAACGCCGTTATGAATTCCGTTACAATACGGTGCTGGATGATTTGGAATATCGTCAGCGTGACTCCGTTCATTTTTGCTTTAAGCCGGTGGATAAACGGGTGCGCAACAGCATTGCAATCAATGCATTGAAAGAGGGAATTAGTGCGTGGGACCGTGATGTGGATCGTTTTCTGAATTCGGAATGTGTTCCTTTGTACAATCCTGTCGAAGAATATCTTTATGAGGCAGGGCGTTGGGATGGAAAGGATCGTATTCGTGCATTGGCCGGTTTGGTTCCTTGTGATAATCCGCATTGGCAGGAATTGTTTTACCGTTGGTTCCTTAGTATGGTGGCGCATTGGAGGGGAGTTGACCGGCAGCATGGTAATAGTACTTCGCCTTTGCTGGTCGGTTCGCAAGGGTATCGCAAGTCTACATTTTGTCGCATTATCCTGCCGCCGGAACTTCGTTTCGGCTATACGGACAGTATTGATTTTAAGAGTAAGCAGGAGGCGGAACGTTATCTGGGACGCTTTTTCCTGATTAATATTGATGAGTTCGATCAGATTAATGTCAGTCAGCAGGGATTCCTGAAGCATTTGTTGCAGAAGCCTGTTGCGAATTTGCGTAAACCTTATGGTAATACGATTCGGGAAATGAGGCGTTATGCTTCTTTTATCGGAACCAGCAATCAGAAAGATTTGCTTACCGATCCCAGTGGTAGCCGCCGTTTCATTTGTATCGAGGTGACGGCTCCTATTCAAACGAACGTTACCATCAATTACAAACAGCTGTATGCTCAAGCGATGGAGGCGATTTATAAAGGGGAACGTTATTGGCTGAATGATGAAGATGAAAATATATTGAAACAGACCAACCGTGAGTTCGAACAGGCTAGTCCGTTGGAGCAGTTGTTTCATTGTTATCTTAATCCGATAGAGGAGGAAATGGAAGGCGAATGGCTGACTGCTATGCAGATTTTGAGCTATTTACAGACGAAAACACGGGATAAGTTGGCTATTAGTAAGGTGGGACAGTTTGGGCGCGCACTTCAGAAACTGAATATTCCTTGTCGTAAATCTCGTAAGGGGACGCTTTATCATTTGGTAAAGGTGGAGTAGTTTACCCTCACACTTGTAACTCCGATGAATAAAGGATTTTATAAGAATCGCAATTTTCGGGTTGTTTATCAGAGATATGTGTGGTAATTTTGTGGCACTGGAAACTAAAATGGATTTGAAAGTCAAAATATTATTGATTGCTTTTTCAGTTGTAAGTACAATAAATGTATTTTTGCAGGTGTGGAAAACAAAAGCGGTGCTATCAATCCCCGAAAATAAGTTAAGATGGAAGATAAAAGGAAAGAAATAGTTGGAAATGTCATTCGGATACAGCGTTATCATTCTCCTTGTGGTGATTTGATGCTTGGCTCGTTTGAAGATCGGCTTTGTCTTTGTGACTGGGCAGTTGAAAGTCATAGGGATATTGTGGACAGGAGGTTACGGAAAGTGCTGAAAGCCTGTTATGAAGAAAGTACATCCGAGGTTATACAGGAAGCGATTAAGCAGTTGGACGAATATTTCAATGGTGAACGGACTGTGTTTGAAGTGCCTTTGCTTTTTGTAGGTACGGATTTCCAGAAAAGTGTATGGTATAAGTTGCTGGATATTCCGTACGGTTCGACTGTATCGTATGGAGAATTGGCGAAACAGCTGGATATGCCGAAGGCTGTCCGTGCGGTTGCCGCTGCTAATGGTGCGAACGCTATTTCTATTTTTGCTCCGTGTCATCGTGTTATCGGCAGTAACCACACGCTTGTGGGGTATGGCGGTGGTCTTCCTGCTAAAAAACGGTTACTGGATTTGGAAATAAACGGCAAACCTCTGTTATGAATGAGCAAGAAACGCTTGATTATGCACGTATTGCACAGGCAATCGGGTATATAAGGGAGAATTTCAAAAGGCAACCGGGACTGGATGAGATTGCCCGGGAGGTGGCGTTGAGTACGGCACATTTCCAACGTATGTTTACGGAGTGGGCAGGGGTTAGTCCTAAGAAGTTCTTGCAATATACCAGTATTGAATATGCCAAGAAAATCTTGGATGAGACTCATGCGTCTTTGTTTGATACGGCACAGGAAACGGGACTTTCCGGTACGGGCAGATTGTATGATTTGTTTGTAAATATAGAAGGTATGACACCGGGCGAGTATAAAAACGGTGGTGAAAATCTTTCTATCAATTACAGTTTTTCCAAAAGTCCTTTTGGTGAACTATTTATTGCGTCTACCAATAAAGGTATTTGTTGTCTGGAGTTTGCAGACGATCACGATGCGGCATTTCATTCCTTGTTGAAGAAGTTTCCTAATGCAACGTTTACTCCGGCTGTGGATGAGATGCAGCAAAATGCTTTATCCATCTTCACGCAGGATTGGAGGAAGCTCAAAGATATAAAGCTGCATTTGAAAGGTACTGACTTTCAACTAAAGGTCTGGGAAACTTTACTGAAAATCCCTGCTGGCGGATTGACTACTTATGGAGATATAGCCGCAGGTATTAATAACCCGAAGGCTTGCCGGGCTGTAGGAACGGCTGTCGGTGAGAATCCCGTAGCTTTCCTTATTCCATGTCATCGTGTCATTCGTTCTTCCGGTGAGTTGGGTAATTACCACTGGGGAGAGATTCGAAAGACTGCAATTATTGGTTGGGAGGCTGCGAAAAATGGATATTTGAATAAATAATAAGTACTGGCGGTAAGAAAAGCCGGAAACGGGATATCGGGTTCTTCTTTCATTTATAAATCCCGGCTCAAGGATGAAACCGCAAGGCCAGGATTTATTTGTAGTCGAATGACTATCATTCCTCTTCTTCATTTATTCCTTCATAGCACCTGATATCCGCTTCAATCATGAAATTATAAATCAGTCGGGTTTTAAACATCATTCTCTCCTGCGACAATTCTAAATCAGCAAGCGTTGCTTCGATTCTATTGCAGAATTCATTTATTCTTTCTTCTTCCAGCATCGGATACATTTCGTAAACTCGCCGGACGAAAGGTACCATCGAAGCCTGCACCTGATAAAGTAGTATTTGGGATTCATATTGGAAATCCACTTCGTCCATCTGTTTATGCAAGTGCTCGTTTTCGTAGGCTATTTGTTGGAATTCTTCGAAACAAGGTAAAAGCTGCTCTGAGTGATGAAGCAGTAATTTTATGGTTGCAATGGCTGCAAAACCTTTTTCCAGTTCATTCCCATATTGAAAATGGTTATACAGGGAACAAAATGATGCTTCCAGACAGAGCCGTTCAAATTCGGTGTCTTTTACCCACGGAAGATAAGTGAGCATAGGCAGGCATTCACCTAGCGTAAGCTGGTCTTTACAGTCAAGTATTTTGATAAGATTACCTGGTCGGGTAAGGAATTGATACATAGTGTGCATGGCCAGGTATTTTTCCGCAAGTCGGTCCTCGTCCAATTCACGGGATGCTTCCAATTCGGACAACAGAAAATCGATATTCTCCTCCTTGTTATCTGGTTGTTGCTCTTCGGCACGTGCTATGTCTTCGTCAAGCATATTTAAAATTTCCTGAATATTCATATTACATTATTATTTTTATACCTGTTTATTATTCTTTCTTAGTTTTGGGCTTGTCTTATTGCTACAATGCGGGCATTATAGGGCTCTTGCATACTGTCGGGCAATTCCTCCAACAGTCCGTGAAGTTGGTCGATCAATTTTTCTGCCTGTTCGATGTTGCCTGTTTGAAACATATAATCAATCAATTCAATGCCGATGGATATCCTGTACAAAAGGTCGTTGCTCTCATCTTTCAGTAGTTTCATGGCAGAATGTACCAGCTGTGTGGCATCCATTTCGCTACCGGACAAATAGAGTGCGAGAGCTTTGTGGATAGTCATAGGCGAGATTCCTGTATCGGTTTTGTCAGCCTCGTAACGATTGAAGGCGTCCAGGGCTTCCTTGATATGCCCTGTGTCAAGAAGTATCTTACCGAGAACTTTGTCGATTTCGGGCAATGTGGAAATTGACGGATCTTGCTCTATGGCATTTTCCAGCATCTGAAGAGCCTCTTGCGGGTGGCTTAATGCATTGTAACACTTGGCTAGTGGTACGATGAGATTGGGTTCGTAAGTCAGGTTGGTTTCATAGAGCGGTAGGGCTTTATGATATTGCATGGTGTCGCAGTAGGCATTTGCTATCGTTATCTCTATTTGGCTTTTTATTTCGTCGGAAGGAGGCTGTGATCCAGCTTTCTGTAACAAGTTGAGTCCCGCCGTGATTACCCTGTGCGGATTATCCAAAACGGCATCCATTGTTATTCTTCGTAAACTAATCAGGTAATAGCCATCTACGGTTATTCCACTGTTTGCAGCTATTTCTTCAAGAAAAGAGATGTACAGTTGGTGTGCTGTATTGTACATGCCTAAGCCGATTGTGTAATCCATCAGAACAATTACTGCACTTTCGAGATCGATTCGGTAGTTTTGGTCATCAAACGATTCGTCTTCTTGTTTTAGATGTTCAATCGACGTACCGATTCCATTGCTTGCACTTTGGTGTGACTGTTTGTATTCTTCGTTATCGCTGGAGAGGACATAAACAAATTCGAAGCATCGGAGGATGACTTGCCAGTATACAGTATCTTGTTTGGTTATGGCCTGCGCTATGTTGTTCAGACATGCTATCGTTTTCTTGTTGTAGAAGCCATACAAACTTAGCAAGCATCGTATTTCATGCCAGTAGCTCATTTCTGCCTGCTCGAAATTACCTCGATTCCAATTGAATTCGGCCATGTCTTTGAATACCCGTTCGGCCACAGCGTCATTATCGTTTTGGATAGCGATGTCGGCTGCCATACGATAGTATTCTTCTGCTTGGTCTTCTTCCTTTTTCATTTCCATTGAATAAGCCAGATAGCGATAAATCAGGCTTCGGGCTACTGACATTTTTTCAACCCCCTTTTGGTTGCAATGATGAAGGGCACGATTGAACATGTCGACAGCTCTTTCAAAATAACCCGTCTGAAAGGCGTCTCTCCCTTGTCGGAAGGTATCGGTTAATGCCGGATCATCTATACCGATGTAGGTTGCAAATTCTTCGATTTCGGCATTTGCATTGGCTGTTTGCTTTTCATTGGGTTTGTCATTGGCCGAATCTTCTGTATTTTCATTTGCCTGTTTCAGTTGGTCAACTGTGTCCTTGTACTGCCTGGCCATCTGATCGTCGGGACCGAACAGGGCGGAGCGTATCTCCCAGGCTTTTTCAATGTGTTCGATTGCCTTGTCTATGTGTCCTAGTCTGAAACATATTGCACCGTAATTATTGTTCGCATAGGCAGCTGCTTCATCCTGACTTTTATCGCATTCTTCCAGCAAAGCAAGTGATTTTTCGAGTGCAACTGCGGCGTCTTCGAAACGATTGAAAGTGTTGTATGCTGCGGCCAGATAGGAGTATGAGGCAGCCTCTTTTTCCAGGTTATCCATATTATGCCAGGTTTCGGCTCCTTTCAGATAATAATGTTCTGAAAGCTTTTCATCATTTAGGACGAGATAGACTTTACCCAGATTGTCATACATGGTAGCAGCCAGTTTTGAGTCTGTTTGTTTTAATGTTTCGAGTAGACTGATGCACTCCAATGTTGTGTTGAGAGACAGATCAGGTTGGTTGGCCCGAAGATATATGGAGGCCTGGCTGTTCAGTAGCTCGGCCAGCGTCATGTCACGGTCTCCAATCTTTTGGTAAATATCTATCGCATGTCTCATATATTCGGTCGCTTTGGGATAGTTTCCACTATACATCTCAATTTCTGCAAGCGAGTGATATTCTTCTTGGGTATGCGTATTTTCATCTCCTAATATGTGCTGATATATCGTAAGGGCTTTTTCGGCATACTCTCTGGCTTGGTCAAAATCTTGTTCCATGCGGCATTCGAGTGCATAATTATGATAGGCGATGGCTACATCAATGTCATTCTCACCTTTGAGACTGACATATATGTCCTGACTTTTCAGACGATATTCCTTAGCAAGTTCTTCTTCACCAAGCAACCTGTATATACCGGCGAGATTATCGTATGCTACGGCAATATCATCATGCATGTTCGGCAGGATGGATTTGCGCATCTTAAGGACTTTTTCAAGGATCAGCTTCGCTTTCTCCAATGCGTTCTTATCAACCGGATCTTGTGATTCGCCGATACTGTGGTATACATCAGCGATGTTACACAGGTAAGATGTTATTTTCAGGTCGTCTTCTCCGTAAGCATGGACTGCAAGTGATAATCCTTCCCTATATTCCTTTAACGCCTGGATGTATTCTTTTTTGCGAATACAGATCATACCAGCCAGATTGTGGAACGAGCAGCGTTCTTCACTGGTATCGCCGTCGGCCATCTGGTCGCACATACGGATTAGGAATTCTACCAGTTCGTAGGCTGCATCCAAATCATTCAGATAAGAAATACAGATGTTGGTCAGCCGGATAACGTCTTTGCGGAACATCTGCCAATAAGCCCATTGTAGCATAACTACCATTTCAGCCTTTTCAGCCATACTTCCCATAATCTGTTCAATATAGGCTTGTGAAATTTTATATTTTGAAGCATCGGCTTGTTTTAGTGTACGCCAGTAAAGTATGAATTCATGAATGTTGTTGGTGCTAAACTGTCGGCTCATATAGCCGAGTGTTGAAATGCATTCGTGGAGCTCGTCCCATTTTTCGGCGTGATAAAGTTGATAAGGGAGTTCCTCCATCTTGCGGAAGTTATTGTTTTCTTCGCGATTGAAATAGTCTATAATGTTCTGTCTTAATTGTACTTTTCTTTCGCTGTTAAGGTATTTCTGTTCAATAGCCTGTCGTATCATGTCGTGTGCAAAAACCACTCGTCCGTCCCTAATCATTAGGTGGGCCGTGTTTGCACAATAGAATTGAGACCAGTAGAGCGACGGGATGTTGCTAATTGTAATCAGTTCTGTTTCAGATAATCCATCTTTGGATAATGCTATCAGTGACAGCAAGTCTGATGTTAGCGAGGGGTAAAGTGGGGTGTTGTATATTTGCTCTTTGCGCTGTAATAGTCTGTCAAAAAACGAGTTGATGTCTGGCAGGTTAGTCATTTGGCTGATGAAGCTGGTCAGGCTGTCGAAATTTCCGAAACATCTGATTTCCTCAAGTAATGACATCAGTACCATGGTGTTGTCTGTTATGTCACTGCCTTTGAGTATCATGGTCAGTTGTTGTTCGGACAGCCGCTTGCGATAACGATCGAAAAAGTCTACAATCAGTTCCTTGCGTTGGTCGAGCAGTAAGGGGTAGACTGTTATTACAGGGTATTTCCGTTTTTTGAATACCTGCATGGTTTTATCTTCCTCGATAGTTGAAAAGATTATTTTTACATTGTCCGGGAAGTCAGGCAACCAGTTTAATAGTTTTGTTCTATGATTCCGGTCCGAAAGTTGATTGGCGCCGTCCAAAACGATTAGTAAAGGTTTTTGTCCGGCAATTAGTTGGGCCCTCAAGGCTAGTTTCTGGTAATCTATATTATCTGTATCGGTAGCATTGTGTTCGATTTGTCGGTCGTTTTCCTCCATCTGCTCAAGCCCGTATAGAGAGTCTATCTGGGTGGTTATATGCTTCGCAATATCCGTCGTGTCCAAACTCTGCGATGAGTTGGCGCTAAAGTGTGCTACCACATTCCACCGATCATCTTCGATGATATTTTTAAGCCAATAAGCCAAAAGGACACTCTTACCCATACCGCTTTCTCCGGTAATCACCAGATGCTGGTTGGTTGTATCGTTTAGAAACTTGTCCAGATAGGAGATATAAGCTTTATTGGGTATATAATTATCCGATTTGTCATCCAGAAAGGCTTGTAGTTTCTGTCTTTCGTGTACGGCGGGATCCTCGACTTTATCTTTGGGGAAAAGGTGGTCGAGCAATGCTCTGAATTCCGATTCCACCTGTTCACCCAATTGTTCGGGGGAACAGTAATCGTAGGTGTTATATCTTTTGTTATTTCTTACTGTTTCTTTTAACTGCGCCTGTCTTGGATCGGTTTCCATCGTCTTTTCATCCGCTTCCCGTATATAGAACGAAGCATAGACCGGTTCGAGCGACCGAAGTACGCCATATTGAATTTCAATTTCCGTAATACTCATCCCACGATCGAGGTCAGCGGCAAGCCATTCATATCTGTCAGGCATGGCCTGGTGTTCAATGAGTGTTTCTTTCGATGGACACCAACCGTATCTTTCTCCTAATAATCCGATGAAAAACGGGTGTGAGTTCCGTATCTCGTCCAAACATATTTCCACCACTTTGCTTGATTTTGCTTCTTCTTCGGTGATTCCCCATCGCAGATCGACTTCAGTCAGTGTGACATTGCGTTCGTAGGCAATCTGTCGCAGTCTTGGAAAAACTTTGGTAACCAGCATATCTCTTTCACTCTGCATATCTTGAAAGGTGGATGAAATAAATATCCTTATGCTTCTTGATTTCTGAAATTTGTTTCTCATAGTATATATATTAATCTAATTTCTGAAAATTGTGGAATGGAATCGGGAGCTTATAAGAATCTCATTTACTGCATTTTTATATTCTGTCCTGTCATCGAATTCTGAGATTTTAAATCTTGTTGCCCCTTAATACAAACATAGGGAAAAACTTTGATTTGTCATAGCAATTTTGTAAAAATGTCAAATCTTGCACTTTTCGAAATTGCACCAATAATGATCTAATTTTGCTACATCTACAGAATGAATAACTTGAATGATATGTAAATTATAAAACTTCCACAACTGGATTCAGTTAGTCCAATCTGCATTTTGATAATCTTGCAGAGCTATCCACTGGTCATTATCCTGACGATAATCGGGGGGGCTATCTCCTATAATCGGATGGTGTTACTTTTAGATGCTTTATAAATAATCTGCGCATATTGTCTATATTCATCAGACCACATTCAAGGGAAATTGTTTCTAAGGTATGTTGAGTTTCTGTGAGCAAACGACAGGCGGCTTCCAGCCTTAGTTTCTCGACATATTTAGCTGGTGTTATTCCTGTTTCTCTGGTAAACACGCGTGCAAAATTTCTTGGACTCATTAGTGCTTGTTCGGCTAAATCTTCTACTGTTATTTTTTCTTTTAAATGTTCTAACAGCCAATCTTTAATATTCTGGATTGGCTTGTGATCGCTATCCTGATGTTTTAGAGTAACGCTAAATTGTGCTTGATTACCCGGTCGCTTCAGGTAGACGACGAGTTCTCTGGCTACTTCTAAAGCCAAAGTTCGTCCGAAATCTTCTTCTATTAATGCCAAGGCTAAATCTATTCCCGAGGAAACCCCGGCTGATGTGTACACATGTCCGTCTTTAATAAAGATAGACTCGCTGTCAACATCTAAAGATGGATAGTCATTAGCCAGCTTGTGGCATAATTTCCAATGGGTAGTGACTTTTCTGTTGTCAAGGATGGATGCTTCCGCCAAAATGAAAGCCCCTGTGCAGATAGAACAGATTCTCCGTACTTGCATGGATTGTTGCTTTATCCATGATAATGTCTTGGGGCCAACCATGTCTTCAAGACTTTCGGGAATACCGGGAATGAACAGTGTGTCTATGGGGTAATTCAACGACTTGATAGAACCTTCGCATTGCAGGCAAAGCCCCGATGATGTTTTGACTATCCTGTTTCTATCTAATGATAATGTATGCAGCACATACGTAGTGTCTTTATGATAAGATTTCAGGCATTGTATGGCGAGTGAAAAGGCCTCATAGGGACCTGTAATATCGAGCAATGTTGCATTGGGTATTACAAGAAATGCGATGTGCTTATATCTTTTCTCCATATATGGTCTTTTCAATTTTTACTGTGAACAAAGATAATATAAATATGGCAGTTTTTGACGGAATAATGTCATTTCAGGCTATGATGAATATGTCTACCTTTGCAGCATTCATAAATTGTTTAATATATAACCCGATTGATTATGAAATTATTGGTATTCCTTGCTAAAGGGTTTGAAACGATTGAGTTCAGTGCTTTTATTGATGTTATGGGATGGGCAAAGACGGACTTTGATTGTAAAATCGATGTTGTTACCTGTGGCTTGAATAGAAAAGTGATTAGTTCTTTCAATGTTCCCGTTTTGGTGGATAAAGTCATAGATGAAGTATCTGCGGATGACTATGATGCGCTTGCGATACCCGGCGGATTTGAGGAATTTGGGTTTTATGAGGAAGCATATAATGAGCAACTTTTGGAGTTAATACGGTTGTTTGATTCACTAAAGAAATGGATTGCAACAGTTTGTGTCGGTGCTCTACCTGTTGGGAAAAGCGGGGTCTTGAATGGCCGGAGGGCAACAACTTACCACCTTAGGGGTGCACATAAGCAGAAAGTTCTTGAGGGTTTTGGAGCAACCATCGTGAATACTCCCATTGTGGTAGATGATAATATCATAACTTCTTATTGTCCTCAAACATCGTATGGAGTTGCATTGCTGTTATTGGAGAAGTTAACCTCTCATGAAGAGATGGTTTTAGTGAAAGATGCTATGGGATTTTAAGGAATTGTTGTTAGGCGTTTTTTATTATACAGAAAATTATATCTTTGTATTTCAAACAACTGGAATTATGATAATATACAGGTGCCAGGATTGGCTCCATAGCACCTGTACATATTGAAATATCTATTTAATATCCCGGATTCTGGTACTCACTGCCATTGGTGATCGTGGCTGTAAAAGTAGTTGAAATGGGACGTAACGCATAATTCGGATGGAAGAACCGGGCCAGATCCGGATGGGTATTCTCCAGATACTCTGAGTTCTTAAACATTCCTGTCCGTTTCAAGTCATAGAAGCGGCAATATTCTCCGCAAAGTTCACGGCCTCTTTCGTCTAAGATATCCTGCACTGTAATACTTCCTGTGAGCGGATTTGCTCCGGCACGTTCACGAACCTTGTTGATATAACCGGCTGCATTCGCACCACCATTCAGGTAAATATCTGCTTCTGCCGCAATCAAATAAACTTCTGCCATACGCATGATAAATGTTGCATTCAGATTACCGTTTCTCTGTTTGGAAGCATTGGCTACATAATAATTACTGCTGTTATGTTTATTCAGTGACGGATAATAGTAGCGGAACTGATTCTCGTTCGTGCCATCATTCTTGTAATTGCCTGTGACGTTTGTATAAGCATAATTCATGTTCACATTATTATTGTCATCACTATATACATGATGATAATCAATCAGCAAATAATCAGAAATATGTTCTTTTTGCTTCTCTGTAGCGTAATCCATGTCTTGCGGCATGATGAATTTAATGGCTAAGTCACCTTTATTCAGAGCTTTGCCGATGACGGCTTCTTCCTTATCATACATGTGCACGGCACTTTCGTCCCAAGTGTAATTCTTGTTCGCGTTCCACTCTGTGGTGAACGATTCATGAAATCTGGGGTCTAATGTTCCGTCTTTCTGCACATACAAACTCAATAAATGCTGCGTAGGCATAAAGATACCGGTAATTGAGCCTTCCCAGGTAAGCCGTGTCTCCTGATTGTCTTCACGTGCACCGAATTTATTGATATTGCATAAGAAGTATTCGTCGTTGCGGTTCAACTTGTAGTTTCCATTGCTTGATCCGTGACCGTCTGCTCCTGCATACCAGCGATGTTTCCAGAGAGCTTCCTTGTTTTCCCAGTTATTGCTCTCTTTAAACACTTCGCTATACGATGGATACATATATGTGTTGTATTTCCCACCGCCAGTTTCGCAATCGGTAATCAATTTCTTGGCTGCATCCAGAGCTTCCTGCAAATATTCGGTGCTTCCATATTCGTACGTCTGCAAGCAGGCTTTAGCCAGAAAACCGAGAGCAGCTTTCTTTGTCGGAGTGGTAGTCGTTGCATGCGTACCTGTTGGCAACCATTCGGATGCAAATCTCAAATCGGGGATAATAACCTCCTGATAGATAGTCATCGGATCGGTGCGGGTGGGGGAGTAGGTCAGTGTTTCCGTTACTACGGGTTCTGTGAGCATTGTCACTGCTCCGAATTGTTCCACTGCATTGAAATAATACACAGCTCTAAGAAAACGGGCTTCCGCAATCTTTGCATTCCGTTCCTCTTCCGTGGTGTAAGGAGGCTTGTCTCCTAATGCGATAGCTTCGTTACAGGCTCCCACACCATCGTACGTCCCGTTCCACCAATTATTGGTGTAAGTCGTATTGGGCGATGTTCCTGCGAAAAACCAGAACCACTGCGTGTAACTGGTCGATTCATTGGCTTTATACGTCCAAAGATCGGTGTCACCTTCAGTCAGTGACATCCAGTCGGCAGCACCATAATAAAACCTTTCCATGGCAAAATAGCATTGGTTAATCAGGGTTTCATACCCATCGATGGAAGTAGCCAAAGCCTCTTTGGTAAATGCACCCGGGTTGTACTCGTCTAAAGTGCAGGAGTGTAGAGACAGGGCCGAGAGCAGCACACTGCAAAATATGAATTTTATATATATACTTTTCATGATTATAATCTTTAGTTAGAATGTCAAATTAACGCCAAAAACAAATTGCCGGTAGGTAGGGAATGCGTCCGAACCGTTGGTTTCGGGATCGGTATCTTTCAACTGCTTGTCTTTTACGAAGATGAACGGATTGTAGGCTGTGGCATAGATGCGGCATTTCTCCATCAAAACCTTGCGCGAAATGTTTACGGGCAGTGTATATCCCAGTGTGATATTCTTAATCTTGATAAAGGAACCGTCGCGTACCCTTAATGAAGGATATACGGTTTTTTGCTCATCTGCTGTTCCGGGACGGGGGAAATAGGCTCCCTGATTGTCCTCTGTCCAGTAGTCTACGCCTGCCAGCTGATTCTTGGTAACGCTCCGTTCGGCGGTATAATAGCCGAGCAGGTCACTGTTGATCGTTTGTCCGTAACGCGCCATGGCAAAGATGGATAAATCAAAATTCTTGTAGGTGAAGGAATTGTTGAATCCGATGATCCAGTCCGGGTTGGAATGTCCCAGAATTTGCCGGTCTTCCGTGCTGTATTTATGTACGCCTCCGTCACCTTTCTGGTCTAAGGTCTCTATTTTGATGAAGCCGGGTTTTACGCCGTAGGCATCCAATGTCTCCTGCGGAGTATCGGTTCCCCAGATTCCGGCATACTTATATCCGTAAATGGCTTTAATCGGTTCACCGACAAACAGGTTTTCAGCAATCAGGTCACCGTCAGGTAGTTCGTCTATTTGTTCCTTGTTCCAGGTGACGGATAAAGTCGTGTTCCAGGTGAAATCCTTGTGCCGTATGTTGTGCGAAGTGATCGTTGCTTCCACACCTTGATTGCTGGTCTGGGCGATGTTCTGCCAGATGGCCAGAGGCGATCCCCATCCGGTCAGACCGCTGGTAATGGGCAATGTACGTTTGAATAATAATCCTTTGGTTGTCGTCTTGAACCATTCTACCGAGCCGTCGATGCGACCGTTCAGGATACCGAAATCCAACCCTATATTCCAGTTGTATGATTTTTCCCATCCGAGGTCGGAACTACCGTAAGTACCAGAGTACTGTGTGAAAGGAACGATCTTCCCGTTAATGGAAATTCCCGAAGCGGTATATACGTATGCTTGTGTTGTGGTACTGTATGCGGTGGTTCCTCCCGAGTTACCCGTGATACCGTAGCTCACTCTCAACTTCAGGTTGTCCAGCCAGCTGCGTGTCTTTTCCATAAATGCCTCGTCCGATATTCTCCACGCCAGTGCGCCTGCGGGGAAGGCATCCCATTTATGTCCGGTAGAAAATTGTGAAACACCATCCCAACGGGTAGAGAAATTAAACAGGTATTTGCCCTTGTACGAATAGTTCAGACGGAAGGCAAAAGACATTTTCTGTGTCTGTGCGAAGTCGGATTCCACATGTTGGGAAGTACCCGATGTTAGTCGCCAGAAAGACCATTGATCTACCATCTGACCGCTGGCGGCAGCCATGCTACTTTCCGACTGGTTCTTATTCCAGGAAGTAATCAGTGAACCTCCCAGATTATGGTCTTTGGCGATGGTTGTGTTGTAAGCGAGAATATTCTCCCAAGTGTAATTCCAGGCATTGTTGTTGGTGATGGAAGCATGCGGTGAACCTGCATAAGACGGACGGTTGGCATTACACTTCTCTCCCCAGTATTGCCCGTGGCGTGAGTGATTCAAAGTACCATTGACACGACTGGTAAAAGTCAGGTCTTTGACGGGAGTTAGTTCGACATAGCCACTCATGTTCAGGTAGGTGGAACGGGTGTTGTCTACATACTGATTCTCTATGAAATCACTCATCGGGGAATATTGGCCCGTGATGTATTCGTGATTGATCTCCTCTTCTTCGGTATAAGCATCACCCAGCGGGATGGCGGAGAGAGATTTGGTGAATGTGTTTTTCACGCCGGAGTTCAAGTCACGGTAGACTAAATTGGAAGTAAAGCCCACCTTTGCCCACGAAAATATCTGCTGATCCAGATTGAGGCGTAACGAATATCTGTTCAGATTCTCGTTACTAAGTAAACCTTCCTCCCGGTTGTAGGAAGTCGAAGCAAATAATTTTGTCTTTTCAGTGCCGCTACTGACCGAAAGACTGTATTTCTGTGTGGTAGCCGTGTTGCCCGAAACTTCATCTATCCAGTCTATCCATTTGCCGTCGTTGTATGCATCTATAAAATCCTGTTTTCCCAGTAGGGCGGACATATCGGTGGGATAGTCACCGTTTTTATATTTATAGGCTTCCCGTTGATAGGTGATCCATTCATCCCGTGTCATCCCATGTCTGTAGTTGGGTGAACCGCTGAATCCGTAATAAGCATCGAAATTTACGGTAGCTTTTCCCTCTTTTCCTCTTTTGGTGGTGATGATGACAACGCCGTTTGCTCCTGCGGAACCATAAATAGCGGTGGAAGAAGCATCTTTCAATACATCTACACTCTCGATGTCTGACGGGCTGACTTGGCTATAGCTGCCGGGGATTCCATCGATAATAAACAACGGTTCGTTGCTGCCATAGATGGATCGTGAACCACGTAACAGGATAGTGACATCACCTCCTACCTGTCCCGAAGTTTTGGTGATATCCATTCCGGGTATCTTACCTTGAAGGGCTTCCATCACATTATTGGTAGGAGCGGCCAGCACTTCCGCGCTCTTGACGGAGGTTACTGCACCCGTCAAATCCCGTTTTTTGACCGATCCGTATCCTACCACCACTACTTCATCAATCAGTCTGGCGTCTTCCGTCAGTATGATTTCCACCTTGTTCTTGTTGCGTGTATTGACTTCCTGTTCCGTGTATCCCATATAAGATACCTTTAATATTGCATTGGGTGCTACGCGCAGTGTGAACAGTCCGTCTACATTCGTAATCGTCCCGTTACTGGTACCTTTTTCAACGATATTCGCTCCGATAATAGTCTCTCCTTGAGAGTTTTTCACTATACCAGAGATCGTTCTGCTCTGTTGGCAATAAGCCCGTGTTGATCCAAGTATCAATAATGAATCTATTAATAGGAATAATAGGTAAAAATTCATTTTATAAACAGTCTTTAGGGGATTATTCCACCCTATGTTTGTTTTATCAGAAAATGATTTCATGCTTTTTGTTTAATTGTATGTTTACTAATTTGTTTTTGGATAGCTAAATTTTCGGACAATTTAAAGCTATGTCTCGATTGTAACGACTTTACTTACCCCATAGGCTATTAGATTTTATTGGTTAAATGATGATTGTTCAGAATGTCAATGTCAATTGAATATCATTCTGATACTGTTTTGAATGTGGCGCCACGATTCCTGTCAGTAAAAAACTGACAGGACAAAATTATGCATATAGAACTGGGGATTGAAAAAAATAAAGTTGACTTTGATTTGATTTGGGTTGATTTTTACTATCTTTGTCTCAATGTACTACTTAAAAAAATAATGATATGGATATCGAAGTAAAAGATAAAGCGAACCGGAGACATGTAGGGCATAATCTGCAAAAGATCCGTGTTTACTTTGGTATGAAGCAAGAAGCTCTAGCGGCTGATCTTGGTGTAAACCAGCAGGTCATCTCAAAGATTGAAAAACAGGAAGAAATAGAAGAAGGTCTTTTAAATCAAATTGCTTCTGTGTTGGGAATATCTGCAGAAGTGATTAAAGACTTTGATGTGGAGAAGGCTATCTATAATATTAATAATATCAGAGACAACACCTTTGAACAAGGTTCTACATCAATCGCACAACAATTCAATCCAGTGGATAAAATAGTGGAATTGTATGAACGTTTACTCCAAAGTGAAAGGGAGAAAGTGGAGTTACTGAAAAATAAGTGATTATAAATTAGTAGATTGAGATAAGTTAAAAATAAATTTATTATTATGGAAACAGAATCTTATACAAACAATTCGCATTTGGGACGGAAAATAGAACGAATACGGCGTCTTCGTGGTATGACGCAGACTGATTTGGGTGAACTATTGGGAGTGACTAAACAGGCTATTTCCAAAATGGAGCAATCGGAAAAAATAGATGACGATAAATTAAAACAAGTAGCTGACGCGTTAGGTGTCACGGAAGATGGCTTAAAGAAATTCACGGAAGAAACAGTCCTATATAGCACAAACAATTTTTATGAAAACTGCCATGTGAGTGCATCTAATATAGGTCCTATCACTCATGTGGAAAATCTCAATCACTTTTCAATGGAGCAAGCTGTGAAATTGTTTGAGGAATTGTTGAAAATAGAAAGAGAAAAATATAGTAAGGGAAAAGAGGATAGTAAGTGAAAAGGTAATCTTTTTTAGAAAGAATGTAGAAAAAAAGATATTTGGTTATTCATTCGGATATAACTAAGATTTCATTGAAACTTTATAAATAGTGTTTTTTACTATAAATATTGAGGTATCCAAACTCTTTTTAGTTCAAGGAGTTTGGATGCGCTATTTTTAAGTTTACTGCACTACAGCATTTTTCACAGCATAAAAGCAGCTATTTCGTGTGGTAAGATGGTACTTTTATCTTCATACCTGAAACTTTGATGAATAGGGAGATTAACGCAAGGGTGAGAGTATGAGGGTAAAACTGATAAAAACTTTTATTTTTGTATTGATACGTTGAATCAAATATTCTAGTTCTATATGTAAGTATAGCTCGTTTTTTGTTTTATTATATGGGTTTTATACTGGGACTTTGTATTTTGGATGTTGAGAATAGACCGCAGCATTCATGCTTTTTAGAACATTTAGAACAAGCATCTATATAGCAGACTTTCCAATCAGAAATCGATTTTTTTGCGAATTTGTATAATGATGGTTTTAGTAAACAAATAGGAATGTTGAAAATAGAAACATCTAGTTTCCATTCTGCTAAATTTACAACTGCCTTTTCAAGCTCTTTTTGATAATCAATCGGGTCGATCCAAACTTTATTGTGATTTTTGATCGAATAACCAGTGTCTTCTAATCCCATGAATGATATGTATGCAACAAATGGTAGATTCTTCCATATAAATTCAGATAATTGGGGTAGTCTTTGGTAATTCATTTTGTTAATGACTATACGCAATTCTATGTCTGCCCCTATACTTGCGAGATTATATAATCCTTTCATTGTTTCTGTATAAGAACCCTTTACTTGTGTTATGGTATCGTGGTCTATTGAAAAGTCAGAGTGTAATGGAATGCCAAATAAAAGATTGGAAATTTCTTTAAATTTCATGGTATAGCGAATGTCTGAAAAGGCTCTCCCATTAGTAAGTATATGTATTAGACTTTCTGGATAACGAAGTTTTATATATTCAACTAAGTGTATTAATTTTTCTTGCAACAGCGTTGGTTCTCCACCAGTGATCCCTATATTAGTTAATCCGTTGGGAGCATTGTCTATTAGTTTGATGTTTTTGTTCCAAAAGGAATCGATGTCATCCCTGTTTAATGGTGGTTGTGCACACATTAAACATCTGTTATTACATTGTGAGGTAACGAACAGTGAATTATCATTGGAATTTATATCAAAATTCATTTTCATTTCTATTGATCCATTGTTTGAATATTGGCATAACCCTATCATATTCATTCTGAATTAAGTAGAATATATAGGTGATAATTGCTTTGTGTTTTTTGCACAAAGAAGAAGTAGGACGAAAACCATACATGTCATTTTGAGCAGAGTAGTTTCGTACAGGGTCAGCTCCACAGTAAGATTGAAAAGCGCAATCGGCACATCCTGCAATAAATTCAGTTCCCCAAATTAGGGCTATTTGTTGAGCCTTTCTTCCATAAAAAATACTTTCATATTTATCTGTAACGTGTCCTAACTTGAATGTGTTGTCATTATATTCTGCTAACATCCTTGATTCATCAGATGCATATACATAACCATCGTAATTATAAACAATAACACTGTTGATGATTCCGGAGGGAGATTGTAAATCAACAAAACCTGTTGTAAAAGGAGTAAGTATTTTACGTAATAATATGGAGGTGAATTCTTCAACAAAGAATCGGCCTTGAATATTTATGTCAATAATATAGTTCAATGCAGATTTATAGAATTCTATGAAATTATCGAAATATGTTTCCCAATTTGTGTTGTTAAGAGCTAATCCATAAGGATTTAAGGGGCGAAGAAATATATTATTAAAACCATTCGACAAATAATTGTCAATAATCTCTTTGGGATGATTTATTGACAACTCTGATGTGGTCATTAGTGCTGATATTCTGTTTGTTCCTAAATAATTCCTAGCTTTGTTAATTCCTTCTATTACACGGTTATAGCTATCAGCTTTTCCTCGGTTATGATTATGAATGAAAGCTGGACCATCTAGGGAAGTTGAGATAAGTATATTATATTCTTTGCAAAGTGATAGTATTTCATCTGTTAGGTTGATGGAGTTTGTGCATAAAACATATGTTATTTGTTTCTTAAATTCTTGATTTAATGCAACAGTTCTTTTTACTGCTTTCTGTAGTAGTTGGAAAGGTAGGGATGGTTCTCCACCTTGAAATTCCATTGTGATGGAGTGCGATGGGCTTTGAAACATCAAATCTATGGCTTTGAAAAGATGTTCTTCTTTCATGTCATAGATAGCTTCACAGCTTTCCTTGCTTGAAGCCTGACAATAAATACAATTTTGATTACATCTTAAAGTTAAGACAAAAATGTGTAGTGATGTAAATGAATCGAGAAAGGCCTTTTTAGTTCTTAGTCGTGTTGCTATATTGTCTATTAGCTCTGGGATAGGACTTTCAGAGATAAAGAAGTTAGCAACTAAATCCTTGTAAAGATCCTCTTGATTGCTAAGTTGGCGTTTGATGATTCGTTCTGTAGTGCCTGTTGGCACGAAAATAAAATCACCCAATTCATTGACGAGTAATTCTTGTTCCTTGATTCTTTCGAAGCGAAATGGTAATAAATAGTAGTGATTCATTATTCCGATGCTAAATTAAAATCCTCAAAATCATCGTTGTTAGCAAAAGCCTTTACATATAAGATGTTACGAATATCTTTAGTTTCATTAGTAATCAAATCTCTGTTTTTATAATCAATTAAATCTTGATTAAATTTATGGGTTACATATTCAAATGTGTATATCTTGTTTGCGCTTGGTTTAAGTCCCAAAGTTATTTCAAATAAATTATCTTTGTTTTTATTCCAATAAATAATAAATGATTCTGCATACCAATATAATGCTTTGGTCAATACACGCTCATTGAATATAGCGGCATTGATTGTAAAACAAAATGTGTTTTCTGACCTTAATTCAGCTTTAATCATAATTGAATATTACTTTTTTAGAAAATATACTGTTTGGGTTTCTACAATGCCATCAGCATCTATTCCTATTGATTTTTGGAATTTAATAACGGCTTTTTCTGTTTCTTCATCAAAAAGGGAAGTTCCCTTGAGTAGTTTTCCAGATAAATATCCTTTGTCGATTAGGATGTTTTTAAGTTGGGTTACATCGTACCCTTGCATTTGTTTTTTAAGTATGCGGTCTCCTAAATTATATTTTTGAACGTCCGTATTTACTGTTTTACGATTTATTTGTTCTATTTGTTTGTTAATAGCTTCAATTGTTTTCTTTCCAACAATACCGTCTACCACTTGATTATGATCCTTTTGAAATTTCTTAATAGCATTTTCTAGTCTAATAGAATATTTGACATCTCCAGAATAATTCTTTTCTATGTCTGACTCTATTATATATCTTATCTTGACTAATTTATTAGCTAATTCTGCAACATCTTTACCTGAAACACCACTAATAATATTTCTTTCTCCTAATGAGTAAGTAGTCTTTGTGCTAGTCGTTGTATTAGTGTTATAGGTTGAAGTGCTGGAGCTTGTAGTAGTTGAAGAACCACTATAGCTTCCATAGCTACTAGATCTGTGTGAAGAATGAGATCTATGTGAAGAGTGCGAGCGATGGCTTCTATGTCCTGCTATTAAAAATGAGTTGTCGTTATGGATTTTAAGTATATATTTCTGTGAGAGATCATTCTTTTTTCCTTGTTCAATGTTGTTGTCATCACTTATTCTTGAAAGGTCATAAGATATAGCATTGGCTTCGTTAGATGAAATAAGTGAAGCTACAGATGTTAAAAAAATGCCTTTTAGGAGATCTTTAAATTTTGTTTTCATAGCTATTGTAATTTATGGTTACTTTTAATTGCAAATATATATTATATAGATGATAATAAAAAATTATTGAGTGTATATTTTGAAAGAATAATTTTGATATAGGGTATATTTAATCAATATATTTATTTATGTTGAAAAAATATATAACTTTATTTATTGAAGTTGTTGTGGTGACTTGCTTTTATTTGAAGTTTAATAGATATATCTAAATCTAAACATTAAGTATGAATGTATGATGGTTCATTTATTATGCGGGAAATTGTTTATATCACTTTATATGAGTAAGAAGGTTAATTCACTTTGCTGTAATTCACTTTGTTATTTTCTATAACAATATAATTAAATTCAGCTAAAAAAGTGATATGATAGTTTCTTACATTACACTCATTGGACTAATGTACGCTTGTCTTTCGGCTTAAATGTGGTAATATTTTATACTCATTTAAATAATATAGGAGGCTCCTGCCAAGTATAATACTCCGAGATTATTTGATATTTTCACTAGTAACAAATAGTACAAATAGTCTTTTATTTATTCTGTGTCCTCATTACTTTCTGTATCATTATTATAATCCATACAGATATAACAAAAGGAGCGGTTAAGGTAATGATACCCAATCCCATTCCTAGGATCTGTAATGCAGTGGACAATAAGACTGAGCATCCTGCCCATACTCCACTTTTCCATGTCGTTCCTCCTAAAGCTATGGCACATAATACACCATTATAGCCCATTAATCCGGTATTTAAGTTTGTAGCATCTACTTCCAGCAAAATAGCTAGAGGAATAGGAAGAAGTGCTCCTAAGATAGTATAGAGAGTTGCCTTTCGAGAACTGATCAAAATGCCTATAAGAAAAAATAATCCGGCTAGAACTGTATTTCCCTGAAACATGACTTGCCCTATGCTTAAACAGAAGGCTTGGAAATAATTAATATTCTGTGTGGTATCAATAACCGTATCGGAAACTGGTAGTAAATCTGATATAAGCCAGCTACAAACTCCCAACATTCCCCATACAGCAAGAATGAAAGGAGCAGTAAAGCCAGGGAGCAAACGTTGTCGACTGAAAAAATTGGCAATCCATGTGGAAAGGGCTGAAGCGATAGTCAGCATGATTAAACTTCCTACTGATAATTGCAGAAATACGCCAACCGCTATACCTACTAAAGTTCCATTAAATCCGTATAATCCATTTTTAATATCATTGTGTTTATATCCTGAAAAATAGGCTGTCAGTGTACTTATTATATTACCGCAGACTGCTAGTATTCCCATTTGCCATGAGTTTAGGAATATTCCAATTAGCATTAATAATCCGGATAACGCATTATTCTGAAACATCACTTGTCCTATTCCACGTCCTAGAATGAGTAATAAATTGTGTATAAAGACCATTGCATAAAATATTAACTGATAAAATGATGACAAAGGTACAACCTCCTATTGAAACTAACAAGATCAATAGATATGTAATAGAAGATTGTGGTGTTATAAATTACTAGCAAAGTTTTGTGAGAGTAGGCTTGAATGTCTTTTTTTAAGAAAAATCCCCCGATAATCATAGATTATCAAGGGATTTTCTTGGTGATTCGCCTGGGATTCTCCTTGCAGAGTTACCACGCTGATATTTAAAACTTTATATTTTTAACTTCAAGCATATCCCATGAATTATCCCACTAATTTGCTACGTGCTTTTGCGGCAGTTTGCTCATGGAGAATACTGAGTGCAAAAATAGTGATTTTAATTGGTTTTACCAAACTCATTAAGGCTTCTTTGTTTAGCATTTCTGCTATAAGAATAATTTCCATTTCTCAATCGATCTCATTTTAGTACTGGGTTATTCTTAAGTTATATTGTTTCTTGATACTTTTGGTTCATGACAACAATTAGAACAGGACATAAAGCATAGCCAAAATAAATGAAATTATAAAAATAATTTTCAAGTATTTGGGTAAATTTCCATATTCTTCTTGCATTGTATCATTTATTGACTCTTCTCTATTTACTTTTATATTGGGTCTTTCTTTTATAAATTCATTACTCACATACTGAAAAATACTTGATATGGCATAAATACATAAAATAAAGAAATCCAATAGAAAGTATGCGATAACTATTCTAATTGAATATACAAATAGTAATTTGAGAAATAAAAGGATTGATTCAAATGTAACAAGTTTATATGACACAAATGTATATTGAGAAACATCAATTTCTTTCCCAAACATTAATGTAAATACCAGTAATATAATAACTGATGTCGATATTAAAATCGCATATGATGTAATCGCATTAAATTGATAAAAGAAATTCCACATATGAAATTTGTGAATCTTTTCATCATCACCCTCCCCTTTGAAATTGAAATTATTAAACTTATCAAAGATAATAATGATCAAACTCAAAAACAGAGCCGTCATTATTGAAAGAGAGCTTAACACATAATTAATCATTTCATTACTCAGCCCTTTAGGCTTTGTGTAGACAAAAAGAATAGAAATAAGAAGTGCTATCGGTTCTTCGTCAAATTTGGTGGTACTTCTTCTATTGTGAATAAAT